>JAFDGZ010000057.1 GCA_019309045.1 Deltaproteobacteria bacterium
TGTTATTTGTTCAGCTTCAAGCTGGGGCAATTGCCAGAGGAAATAAGGCTGCAGAGGAGCCCGGCTCCCAGAATCATTTCCGAGTGGTGCCGATTGAGTAACACAAGCAGCTAGTAAGAGGAAAAATAGAGTGAGCCGCATTTTTCTTGCCTTCATAATCAGCGCTCTCTCCATAGGGGCAAAAACATTTGCTCGGCCACATTCCTCGCTGAAGCCAGCCACCAAAATTAGGTCTTGTTTTGTCTTGCGAGATGCGATGCAAATAATTGGTAAGGGTATAAATTACGATAAAGTCATTATACTCAGATTACTATTATTGTAAAGAGTTTATTTTGGGAGGATTATGAGGGGATGGCAGTAAAGGAAGAGCTCGATTGTGAATGAATCGACTTTTTTCAGTAGGCAGTGGGTTGGCCGAAGCCCTTGAAGATAGTCAAAATCAAAATTTTCAGGTCAAACCAGAGAGACCATTTGTCGATGTATTCCAGGTCGTATTCTATACGTTTTTCCATTTTTTCTAGCGTGTCAGTCTCGCCCCTGAAACCGTTCACCTGGGCCCAACCAGTGATGCCAGGTTTTAATTTGTGTCGAAGCATATAATAGCTCACAAGTGTGCGATAGTATTCATTGTGGGCCACAGCGTGCGGACGAGGACCCACTACTGACATTCGTCCCTGGAGAACGTTAATAAATTGAGGAAGCTCGTCAAGGTTATATTTTCTCAAAACTGCTCCTATCCTGGTAACTCTGGGATCACAAGGCTTGGCCTGTTCAATTTCAGGACCGTCTTCGCATACGGTCATGGTGCGAAACTTGTAGACTACAATTTCCTGGCCGTTGAGTCCATAGCGCCGCTGCTTGAAAATGATAGGGCCTGGTGAGGAAAGTTTGACCGCTACTGCAATAAGCAGCATAAGTGGACTGCAAATCACAAGGGCTGCTAGAGCTATCACCCTGTCTTCCAGCCACTTGAGGAGGCGTTCAGGCTGATTGAGGCTCTGACGCAGCTTGATAACGGGGAGATTGGCAATCTCTGTGATGGAACAGTTTAACAAGTAGTAATCGAAGATGTTCGGTACCATATTCACATTGCCAGTAAAATTGTCGAGTGCCTGCAAGAGTTCTCGAATTCTTTTTTCAGCACTCAGGGGTAAAGCGAGAAAGACGTTGTCTATCCTCTTCCTGCCGAGAAAGGCCGGCAGATCATCGAGGGTACCTGCAACCGGTACGCCCGCCACAGAACTCCCCTGTTTCTGCAAGTCATCATCAAAAAATGCTTCGATTACATATCCAAGCCAGGGGTTAGAGGACAAGACATAATTAACAGTTCTTCCCAAGTCACCTGCGCCGGCTATTACCACACGGCGTATATTGTAACCCCTGGACCGTATCGACCGTAAGAATGAACGGATCAATGCTCTGAAGACCGCTGTTGTCAGATAAACCACCGCAGCCCATATCAGGAAAGGCTTGTACTTGAATATTCCGAAAGGCCAGAGAATCGCAAACTGTTCTCTATCGCTGAGAAGCAGCGTAAAAATGTGGAAAAGTAGAAGCACTGTTGTCCAGGCCAGCAAAAGGGCCCGACTTTCTTGCCAGATTGGCAGGCCTCGCCAGGATTTATATATTCCGAAGAGTGGATAGATGAAAAAAATAAAGATAGGAATGCAAATCGTCAGTACCCAGACAAAGTCGCTTGGCCCCAAGAAACCATTGAGACGTCCCATTATCAGGGTAACAATTACCGCAATGGCAGGATCTGCCGATCTACTAAGATAGTCTACCAGAGTTGCATGTTCTCTGAGGACACCTTTGATCACCAGCCTACCTCACATATTTAAAGATACCAGCAACCTTGACTGTTTAGAATCTGGCAAATGGATTTGACTTTCTATATTCCAGCCATACTACATAAGCCCAAAAGAGGCAAGGGCATAAATTTCTAGCAGGGCATATTTGCATTCACCATTTCTAGTGGGTCCACTCTCGAAGAAGTCTGTCGTACGAGGCAAGAATCCACTCCCAGGTGAAAAGTGAGTGATGACGGCTCCAGCTTTTTTCTCTCATCCGAGCAAGCTCCTCTCTGTCATCTAGAAGCGAGTCCAGTTGTTTAGCACAGTCAGTCTCGTCGAAGAAATAACGGCCGTGGCCTCCGAGAACCCAACGATTGAACCTGTTGTCGTGGGCCAGAATTGGACACCCAGCTCCGAGAGCTTCAACCAGGGATGGATTGGTACCACCAGCGGTATGACCATGTATGTACAGCCTACAATGAAAGCGCAAAGAATTCACTACAGTTTTGTCATAAATGGCGCCAAGAAAGAGTACCTCTTCGTTAGCGACTGAATATACTTTTCTATGATAACGGTTTTCCTTGGGAAAGTAATTGCCCAGGATGACAAGGGGCATTCCACGTGGTTTACTGCAGTAAGCCCGAACAGTTTCCAGAATGAGGTTTTCCGGTTCGGGACGTGCGATTATGAGGGCAAACCTCTGGGGCTTCAAGCCAAATGGGTCCAGCTCAATCTTGTCTGCTTTTCTAATCAGGTCAGCACCGTAAGGTATCATGGAAATCTTGTTTGGAGGAACTCTAGTGGTGAGACGAGCCATGATCTCAGGATGGTCTGCAATGAGATGATTTGCAATTCGCACAGCTATACATTCATTCAAATAGAACCAGAGTCTGGTGAAAAGACTCCATTTTTTTCGGCGCCATTCGATTCCGTCCATATTGAGAAGATTTTTCTTGTTGCCCAGGCGATATGCCAGGCAAAAGACGGCGGTGTTGTAACCTAATGTTAGAATCAGGCCAGGTCTGCGTAGCGCATGCAAAGTAGACTTGAAGTCAAAATAAACTGTACCTAGCGCTCCCTGCAATGGTACAGGTATATGTATGAGCGAAATTCGCTTCCAGAGTTTCTCGGACGGCCCTCCTGCGCCATGTGCTTGACAGTAGACATATACCTGCCATTCTTTTTCTACCAGGTACAAGGACAGACGCTCAGCAAAGGTTTCGAAGCCGCCATAGCGGGCGGGAATTCCTCGTGTTCCCAATATTCTCAAGACTCGTTTCATTTTATTGTAGAAAGATGACGTGCCTCAGACGCAAGAAATCCTTGTATGAATGCACCGGGAGGACACGAATTTTATCAGGTCGAAAGACAAATCATCCTAGATGTAAAAAGAGGGCTCAGAAATTTCAGTAACGATGATGACTTTGATATTTACCATAAAGAAAGTAGAGTCTCAATAAGCTGTTTTACACTCCCGGGTTGCTAGGCTTTCCCCAGGGTGTTGTGAATTCAAGCTTGCTAGTTTGCTGCTATCTGTGCTAGAGGCAAAATCCTGCATACCACTGATAGCATAGTTTCAGAATGGGATCGTAGGTATCAAGTCCAAGCTTGTGACTTATTTTGCTAATGTGTGCCGTTGGGAGCAAGAACTATTCAGTTTATATTATATCCAAGCTCCAACATGGTGCTCTCGAATACTGGGACTATAACTGGATTGAGGGATATGTGCTGCCTGGAGGCAGAGCATCGCCGTAGAGTATGGCGAGCATAGTTGACTACGGTTTCATCTAATGGAACTTCGCAAAACCTCATTATATCCCGGAGGGTATCTTGAGGATTAGACACCAGTCTCTCATAACGAACAACGTGAATATCATCGGGGTATAAATCCAACATTCTTAGTCCCTCGCGCATACTCAATATCCATTCGACGGCTGCCATGTCGGTCTGTTTGGTAAACTTTCTAATATTGTGTATTATATTGCCCAGTTGAGAGTCTTTAACTGCAACCTGTTCTAACAGCAGCCGCCATTTGCGGTTGTTGACGCCCCACCAATTGTAGGTCATATGCCGCTTTTTCACGCTCTTACTTCGTGACCAGGCATCAATAGACCGACAGATGTCCCAACCGTTGCGGCAGAGCAACAAGAATTTTGCATCAGGAAATATGGCCTTAACAAAAGGTATCCTGAAGACAAGCTCCGGATACTTATCAACTAAGCGTCGAGAATTAGTCACAATAAGATACAGGCCAAACAAACGATGGGCAGCGGCGCTTACGGTTGCAGTTGCCTCCTCAGCTGTAAGGTGATATCTGGCAAAGCCTTCCTTGTAATTGCCAACAAGATCTTCTTGGGGATATATTACGTGCCAAAGCGCCTTTGGTTCGTTGAGGAAGCCAAAGTCACGGTGAACAGAGAGCACCAGGCCCAGTACTGTGGTGCCGCTCCGCCCTATCCCAATTATAAATACGGGTTTCTGTACCCGCCTCGTCAGCGGCACCTTTTTTCCCTGCCTGAGCAAGAAAAGTACAATAGGATTGATCCAGCGGCCGCGAGTTGTTAGTGGGCGCCCTTCGAAAAGGGTGTAAGAGAGTAATCTGACAACAGTCTTTCCTGGCTTTGTTCTTACATAGAGAGGTTCAAGCTGAGCAATCACTGCCTAATCTTCCTTCCGGGTAAGCAAAGTGTTGAACTGCAGAAAGGCTTTGGTTGGATTGGTCATCAATACACCCATAAGATGCAGGGGAAAACGTGCAAATGGTCGAGCAAACTGGATATATGATATGTGCCTCCGTTCGCGGGAATATCCAAGTTGTTTCATCAAAGTGCCTGTCAAAGATTCACACACCAGGATATCACCTTGAGCCAGGCCTTGCCGCCACAAGTAGAGTGATTCACTGTGTATTCCCAGTTTGTCAGTTTGGGAGAATCTGTGAGATGATCCCATTTGCGGAACGTTCAGCATCTGCGCTTCGAAGCGAACATTCAAAAAGGTACAAAGATCTCTGATATGCTTTTCCGGATTATTCACCAGCTTCTCATAAGAGATCATCTTGTAACGAGGATGGTCTCCAAGTTCGAGGCCGAGCTTAGTAGCCTTTTTCCATAATACTGACAAGGTAAAAGGGTGGTAGTTTGCCATAGCCTGGAATGAATCCCAGAGTGGTCGCTGTCGCGACGCCAGCGCTCGCAAACGCCACCGATTTTTCTGCGAGTAGAGCACAGCTCTGGGATCACGCACCATGTGAATTACCCGGGCCTGCGGATAGGTATTCAATAGTTGATGGGCATAAAATATGTTGCGGGGTGTGTGATCGGTCACATATACTGCCCCGGCAGCCTCAGCCTCAGCCTGCAACACCAACTGAAAGATCTCAGACTTTGACCATGTTTCTTTTGTTGTTGTTGCTGACAGGAGATTTCTTGCGTCTGAATCGTCCCTGGCGTCTGGTCTCTTCCAGATACCCTTGCGTATTGTACTCAACAGTCTAGCACAGACCCTGATTGCCGCTTCTCTTGCCAATAGGGTCCCAGAAGGTTCTGCTTCTTTTACCGACTGAAAGAAGTGCAACTCGTTCATGGCAAGAATGCTATCGTGGCGACCCAAGATGCGGTTGAGCATCGTGGTACCGCTGCGAGAGGCGCCCACAACAAAGATGGGTCTGAAAACCTCCTTGTCCAATACACAACAGCTGTGTTCACTTTCACTTATCATTGGCTGATATTTCTTTGTGTCAACCGTAGGGGAAAGTCTCGCGTAGGGCTCTACAAACAGGATTTGAGATCTTGGTTATTGTTGCAAGAATGTGCAATCTGGAATTAGAGTTATATATCTTTACAAGGGCGTCGCTCTCATAGATAATAGCATCTGCTCTATGGGGAGTACCAGGAATCAACACTGATATTCCTTACCACTGAATGGGCCGGAACGTATGACTAGGTAGAATTTGCTGGTGCGGTTTCATTAGTCTCTGGTTATGTTTTCTCAGCAATAGACGTGCCGCAGGAGACAACGAGTTAGTGGCCCGGGGAAAGTCAAAGGCATCCCGATAGTGCCCTAGATTCAGCTAGATGGCAGGGTTGAATCACCTGTGTTTCCTAGGCAAGCTAGTCGTGACCTATTCTATTAAGTTGTTTCAACAAGGCGATAAGCGAGATGTCGACGAGAAAATTGCTAAAGAAGTTCATTCCAGGGGTTTCCTGGCATAACCCTATGGTCTTGATGTGCTTGCATGTTTTGGACCCTGTTGATTATATTGTTCGTGCCGCAAGACGATTGGAGCATCTGCCGCCATATTCTATAAGAGTACGTTCGAACGGCATCAGGAAACAATTTGGTGGGAAGAACTTTGCTTATTACGGACAAATACTGTCGGAAGCATTGATGAAATATGCTTCTCTGAGCAGCACTTCAAAGGTACTGGAAATAGGATGCGGTTGCGGTAGAACTGCACTGGCACTCACAGAATATCTCGACAACGGAAACTACATAGGTGTGGATATCGAAAAACAATCACTAGAATCGTGCAAAAATAATCCCTTACTAGCGGCCAAGAAATTCAAGTTCGAGCTTCTTGATATCCAAAACAGTATATATAATCCTGAAGGAAAATATAAAGCAGATAATTTTGTCTTTCCTTACTTAGATGCAACATTTGATATTGTATTCCTGGTCTCTGTATTCACACATATGTTGACTCCCCAGGTAAAGAACTACATAAAAGAAATAAGCCGTATTCTTAAATCAAAAGGGATATGCATGTTTACTACCTTTCTCATGGACTATGGAAGGGAGGGCAAGGATGTTATATTTGAAAATAAACATATGGAGCATTATTACTGCAATTCCTCAATAGAGGAACTAGCAGTCGGCTATTATCTTGATTTCTATATAAAAACTTTTGCTAGACACAAAATGGCTCTACATGTTGAGCCACTATTGGGAAATTGGCGGAAAAATTACAAAAGAAAAGCTACTACAAATTTTTCGCAAGATATTGTCTTTTTTTACAAGAATGATAAAGAGTAGCTAGGTTTATATTTCTACAAGAGCAGCTGATATTCTTTAGTATATTCTGCATGAAGCTTTTACATTTTTCTTACTCTTCTGCAAGGGGTGTAAGTGTCAGGCATGTTGTTTCAATATTTTGTTGTATACAGACATTAGATTCTTGTAATGGATTTCTGGAGAGAATTGTTCCTGCACTTTCTTTCTAGCAGCATGGCCCATTCGCATTGCCAAGTCATTATCCGCTGCCATCTGTACCAACTTTACCCTCAGTTCTGCTGCATCACCTGGGGAGACTAGGAAGCCGTCCTCGCCGTCGCTGATTATTTCAGTTATCCCTCCTATACGGCTTGCTATCACCGGTCTGCCATGGGCGAAAGTTTCGATGATCGTTAAACCAAATGTTTCATACCATAGAGAAGGCACAATGGCGCAGATGCTTTGCCGAATGAGGTTGTCCAGGTCTCGGCCTTTTGTGAAACCCAGAAATCTTATGTGAGACAATTGTCTCTTTTGGGTCCAGCGATACATTTCTGGCAGTGCTTTGCCAGAGCCAACGATGTACAGGGGAACGTTCCTTATATCTGCTGCGGCCTTCAATAGGGTGAAAACACCCTTGTACCTCTCGAGTCTGCCAAAATAGAGAAAATGTTCTCCATGACTCGTACTTGGTCTGATACAATGACAATCGACAAAATTGTGTACGGTAGTAATTTTCTGCTCAGGTATGCCAAGCTCAATAAACTTACGACGCTGGAATTCACTAACTGAAATGAAATGATCGATCTTACTTACAGAACCCAATATTCTCGAAATATATGCTTCCACACTGCTCAGAAATGACCGACTGACAGAACCCCTGTTGCACCGCTGCCAGATTGCCTTCCAGAAAGCATGCCCCTGGCAAGCTTCACAGATCCTGCCATTAGACATGAGGCTATAGGTGGGACAGACCAATTTGTACTCATGCAGGGTTTGAACAATGGGAATGCCGCGGCTTTTAAGGGGTCTCAGAATGGAAGCTGTAAGTTGTCCGTAATATATGTGGAGGTGAGCGATGTCGATGGCTACATCTTGCAGCAAGCGAGACATGCATTTTGCCGCCGGTACTGAATATAAATATCGAAATATATCGATAGGTTTGGGCTTGTCAAAATCAACCTTCTGTGGAAAATATCGTTGCCATGGGGTCGGCAAGTTTTCTGAATGGAGCGCAGCAAAAGGCACGACTCTGTGCCCTTTGTTCTCCAGGAGTTCTGTAATGGCAAACTGGTACTTGTCGGACCCGCCGCGAATAAAAAAATTCTGACCTACATTGAGAATATTCAGAGTCACGGGATCACGATTACTGCAAAACTGGTGGGTTTGAGCTGCAGCTGCTCTCCGGTTAAAGGTTCATCCTTGATCAAAATTTGTCCCTTTGCCCCAAGACTATTGATATTGGTGGAGCCTATATACCTTAGAGACTGAGGTGCAGCTTGCCGGCCGTTGACTATAACTTGTGTTGTAACTGTTTGAGCTGTTCTGTTGGTTACCAAGATGTAGTGCTTGCCATTATCACTTCCAAGGCACGCAGCCTTAATGCCAGGTATGCTTTTCAATGGGAAAGAAGTGGTTTTCTCGAGCATAGGCCCATTGTCGATTTTCAGTGGAAAGACTCGTGTGCTGTCAGCCACTACGTCGCCGATGAGCTCAAATGCAAAATAGCTAGCTCGTTTAATACTAGTAGCTGCCTTTCCTCCTTTCATTTTACCTGGAGTAAACGTGGGAAAACCATTCCAGACACCGGCTAGAACATGATAACAGGCTATTCTGATTGGAGTGACTCCGTTAATTAACTGAATAAAAAAATCAGCAGTGTAGAGTGCATGCAGCAGTGTGTCGGCAATGTGCACATCTTTCGGTTTCATAATATTCCACTCAGTAACCCACATTTCTCGCTTGCCGAACAGGGCATCATAGTAGGAAATCGCCTTCTGGAAGGAAGTGTCGTCAATGGTGAACAGTTCTTTACGAAGATGGTCCAGGTCAATTTTCGTTCTTCTCTGGGCGTACTTTTTCAAGTGGACGTACATGTGAACAACATAAGCGTCATAGAAATTTTCTCTTGCCAGTGCTTCATTCCATTCTCTGCCATATCTTGAAGCTTTTTGGAGATGAAAGCCAGCGGGGTGAGCCGGTACTCCCAGACGAATGGTGTTGTCGACAGCCTTCATAGCGGCAGCATGTTTCTTGGCAAGACGGATATATTCTTGTACAGAAAAAACCCGGTTTCTATAGGCGGGGAGATACATTTCATTGCCAAGTTCCCAACCCGCTATTGTATAGCCTTTGTTCTTCACATATTGCACCCAGGCGGCGCTCTCGGCTGGTGTTCCTGTAAACAAATTAACTACCAGCAAAGGGTTCACAGCCAACCTCTTACAAAGCTCCATGAAGTCGTCAAAGCGGATGCCGTCCGGGCGTACTGCGTAAAGATGTCCACTTTGTCTGAGGAGACGACGGTTAAGTTCTTTCGAAGCGGAACTTTTCAGTTCTGCCTTTATGAAGCCGCCTTGTTGCCAATGGAAAAAATTGGCCACAGTGCCCCCAGGAAAACGCAAAATAGTCGGTTTCAGTTTGGCTGTTTGCCGGATAAATTCAGGGTCAAGATACCCATAAACACCGTTGATCATGTTGGTATTGAAACCATAAAGCCTTTTTTCAAATGGCCTGGCGTTCTTGGTATCGATTATCAAACGCACAGCACTGTCTGCTGCACACAAATGTGGGAAAATAACCAACAAGTTCGGAACAAGCAGCAACAGAAAGACTAGTTTTCGCATAATTCATCCTTTGCAGCAGCCAGAACACAACCTAACTGGGCATAATACATCCACCACATAATTGTAGAGTAAATGTAATTTTCTACAGCGGTGACGACAATGAACGCAATGCTCAACCCAGACATAGCGAGGGCTAACTTACGATCAAAACTGCTGATTTTGCAATTCTTATATATGGTCAAAGTTGATTTGGCTGCAGTAGTGAGAAACAGTAGATAGAGCAATGGCGCTGCTATACCCAGATCATAGAACAGGCCCAGATAATCGTTATGCGCTTCTATGCCAATGTCTGGTTCAAAAGTTGCTGCGCCGTGTCCCATGAAAGGCTTTTGAAGCGCCAATGGCAATGCCTTTTTCCAGATGAGAAGTCGGCTAACTAAAGAGTTTTCTGGTGGACCTGCAGATTCCAGGTTGACGGGCACGGCCACATCTCTGAAGCGTTCCAAAGTGCCGGTGACCGAAAAGAGCAACAGGATGGCAGGTACAATAAGAAGTATAGTCCTTATGCGCAGCTTTCCTAATTTCTGAAGGATAAAACCACCTGCGAGGATAAAGCCAATCAGCTGGCTTCTAGCAAAGGTGTAAATGAGGTTTATGAACAGCACGGCAAAAGCAGAAAAGGAGCATATTTTTACATAGATAGATCTGCGTTCGAGCAACATCACTGCCAAAGGCAAGGGCAGGAGCACCAGCAAATATTTGGCATATGGGTGGACATCATAGAAAGTTGAATAAATCCGAGAGATTCCTGTTATCGATTCAAGAGCGGTAACCTTGGGACCCTGACTCACATCTCCTGTTGCGATCTGATAGAAACCTACCAGTATCGGCAAGAGGGCTGACAGGTAAACAAATCCCACAATTTTGTACCTGTTAGATTCTTCTCTGGCAAAGAGATATGTTAGCGGCAACATGGTTATTGCCGAAGCCATGCGAACAAACTCCTCTAGAGATACAAGTTTCAGGTGGGAGGGGCCAAGCGATGTTCCGGTCAATATCAACAGTGCCAGCAGAATTATGATCAATCGTTCCTTCAATATCTCGGCAAAATTTAACAAGATGGTGATACCACCGAGGCAAAGGAACCATAATCCCAGTATAGCCATGGCATTCAAGGGGCCAATCATGGATTCGCCGGTCTGGCCGAGGAGAGGTGAGAAAAGGATTGGAAGGGCGATGATTATGAGTGGTTGAAGAAAGGCAACCACTGTTCCCAGCAAGAGAACTATCAAGACCACATATGGCGGTCCTTTGGAGACAGCAATAGCGACGATAAGACTGAGAAGGACACAGATGAGAGCGCCTCTCCATTCAGTTAATTTCGTCACTCTGGATGCGGCTTGGTCCATGGCGGTCTTTGTCAACTCATAGGAAAGTATCTGACCCAGAACTTACTCGAGCCTGACAGTTGTTTACGGCGCTATTGGCGGCAGCTTTGAATGGCTTGAACGGTGTTAGCTCAGTTGAGGATAACAAGGCGAGCACATTGCCGGCTATTGAAGCCATTGTACCAAGTTACGTCCGAGTAGGGCTTCTAGTTTTTCATTATCTTTGTAAAAAAAGGTTCTAAGCTGCTTTCGTGTTTCTGGCAGCATTCCGGGGGGCGTAAAGCCCTTTTCGTTTACTCTCAATACCAGATAGCGCAGCTTGCAAGAAACCGAATCGGGAATCAACGAACGTACGGCCATCTTCAAGGGATGCTTGGAGGACAAAAAGCGAGCGAAGATCTGCGCAAAGGCTTCTGAACGGGCGATGGCAGCCCTGTTGAGGAACAGATGTGTTTGCCCCGCTAGTGCAGGATCAATCTCCAATGCATGGAAAATCTCTTGGCAAACGGCCTCCGCATTGCTTCTCAATTCTTCACTGAGATAGATGTGCACTTGCTTCTTATCAAAAACATCGTACACTCGCTCAACATGTTCAGCATATAGACCATTATACTGATAGGCGCAGTTACGCCACTGCCTCCAACCACCGGTTGCCAATCGTCTTGGCTCAGCTTTTAAGGCGGCCTCAAAGGTTGTGAGTGTTTCCCAGCCACGCCGCCTTGCATACCAGTAGGCTGAATATGCCCGCTCGATCGGATTGCGCAATAAGATCACTAACTGCGTATTGGGGTTGTGCAAATATAATTGCCTCAGAGCATCGGCTGAATACATTGCCAGCGCGTGCTTGGCTAATATCACGCCAGAGGTTCTTGTCTGATCTCCAAAATAGCGTCTAAAAGCTTGCTTGTAACCTTCTCTCAGTTCATGATCATTGAAAAAAAAGGTCATCTCACGTTGTCTATGGGTGATGATTCCAGGATGCCTCTGCAGGTAATGGAACAATGTTGTGGTGCCAGCCTTTTGGGCACCTATAATCATGAGTTGGACTGGCTGTTCAGCCATTAGTTCCCGTTCCAGTTCCAAAAAGTTTCTGTAAGCGTTGCCAGGCTATTTTGTGAGTCGTTCGCTGCCCGTGCTGAAGATTATTAATTTTGCATCGATGCCTGGCTGTTGCTTTCGGGCAACATGCACCTCGAATATCAAATTGTCTTCTGGTCCAATCCTGTAGTAAGGAGGCACCAACGCCCGACAATACCCTGATTTTGCGCAATGTATCGATACCAATTCATGAAGTGTCGTAGTCAGGTATCGAGAGCCGGCCACGGGGGACTACTGAAACCTGTGAGTTTCATCAAGGCGGTATTTTCCTCCCTGTAATACTGTCGAAGTTTATTGCAGGTTTCAGGGTTAACTGAGACCTTTGTATGCGATTTGACATTGAGCGCAAGGTAGACAGGGTGTAACGCTTTTTTCAATCTTCGCATTCGCTGGTGCAGCATTGGCCTTCTGTGAACTTTGTTTCTGATTCGTGACTGAATCAATCTGTAGTAGTGGTGCATTCTGGTCGATCGCACCTCCCAGCTCCTGTTGTAGACGGCAAAGTCAAAAGTTTCATAGAATCCGGCATCCACACCAATGAATGTGCAAATGTCCACGATTGTCTTCATCGGAGACTGCACAAGATCCTCGTATAGACCAACAAAGATAGACTCTTTTCCGAACAGACGGTAATAGTTCTCAAGATATCGAGAATATTTGCCTTGAGCCAATATTTGCAAGTGCTGACTGTTGCTCTGGCGGTCTGCTGCTCGCAATTGCATGGATATGTATTCATCAAAATCGACGGTTAGAGGCAGTAAACTGTTCTGTCTGGCGAAGCCATACCATGAAATCAGCCTGCTTATTGGATTTCGCAGTATAAACACCAGTTGAATATTGTCTAGATTAGCGAGGAGTCTCTGTGGGGTTCCAACTGAATACAGATAGTCTGGAGTTGCTTCCAATCTGATCGTGCCAGAGCCGTTTGTGAAGAAAGCCTGGTATTCTCTGATATCTCCTGTGTATATACGTTTAACCGGCACTGGGTAGTCCCGGTCCAAGAAAAATCTTGTTTCCTTCATCGAGGATGCACAAATTTCAGGATGGGCACTGAGGTAACGGAAGAGAGAACTCGTAGCAGCCCTTGTGGTTCCACCTATGATCAGGTAACTGTACTCGTTTCTTGGCGATTGCAAAATCTGGGGCATATTTTATCTAAAAATCCTTATTGACTGATGGCATAATATAGCTCTTTTAAATGCGACAGGCAGCTTTTTCTAAAACCGTTATTGGCGTCGATTGTCGCAGATCAACACAGCCATGGCAATGCTGTCAATCATGCCAGCAGAAACTCTGAGTTCGAAGTAGCAAAGTCAGTCACGTATTGCCAGAAATGTGACTCTTTTTTTCTGATAATATCGCTTTTCCAAATTTTTCTCTTTTGGTTCCAGTTGCTTGACCTTAGAGAAACCGAGAAATTGCAGTAGACTTGTCACCGCCGCGGCATTTGGGGTGAACTGGCAGACAGCTTCTTTACGCCATAAGGAAGTAGAGACATTCTTGGAGTCACTATTCTCACCGGGCGGAAAGTTCATTAACCAGGCAGGGCCGCGTACAAAGGGATTGCGAAAGACTTTGGTATCTACCAGTATTGCCCGTTGTGTAACTGAGGCTATCTTCTTCATTGTGAGAACAGGGTTTTCTAGATGATACAAGATGCCCAGACAGAGAGTTAAATCAAACTCACCGGTTGTCTCCTTTTCTATATCATCAGCTGACAGCATTTTGAAGTGGGCCCCGTCTGCTTGCAAAACCCTTTTGATGAAGTTGGCCTGCTGGAGATAGTGATCTACGACATCTATGCCCAGAACGTATGCTGCTCCATTCTTGATGGCCTCAAAAGAAAAACCGCCACAGTTGCAACCAACATCAAGGACGCGCAGACCTTGAAGTGATCCACCAAATACACCAAGCAGAGAGGGGAAGGCATGGTTCACTAGTGTCCTCAGCCTTGTTCGTTCTACACTGCGTCGTGACAGTTCAGGAAGATGTGTTCTCAATCCATATGGCAGCTCGATATCATGATGGAATGGTGCGAGGCGAATCAACTCATTCCTGATATCTTCTGCAGTGATAGTGTTTGGCATCGTAGCACCCCTCTAGAGAATTGTGATTCGAATTGGCACTAATCATTCCTCGGAATAAGATGATTTAGTCGACCGGCTATTGCGGTAATAATGAACTTGTCATCTTCATTATCAGCATAGTGAATGTATAACAAAATAAAACATAATAGAACAATGCTAGTATTTATTAACAAAGTTATGAGATTTGAGTCAGTATGAATCAGTGTAGTAGTAAATTCCAAAATGATTATCGAAATTATGCCACTCATGATTCCAAGAAAGTAAGATGGATTATAAGGATGAATACGATAGAAAAAGTATACTTCGATCAATCTCAGGATATTTACTCCTGCTATTGATATTCCACTAGCAATTGCTGCTCCCAGGCAGCCATATATTGGGATAAATATGACGTTCAGCAGGATATTGACTAGAACCAGGACAGCCGAGTTAATTACCAGCATATTCTGCTTGCCGGTCATGCCTAAAATTATGCCAACTCCGCCGGTTATACAATTGATAAACTGGGCGAGCGTGATAATAATCAACACAGGTGCTCCTTTGGCAATGAATTCATTGCCAAAGACAGATATTATTTCCCTAGATGAAAAGGCAAGAATGATAACTAGAGGAAAAGTAAAGAGAAAAATCCAGCGAGTGGTGGTCTTTAAAATTTTTTCTAGACGTTCCTTTTCGTTTTGATGATGTATCTGCGCTATTGTCGGAGCATAAACCGAATTAATGGCCGTCAAGATCAAGCCCAAGAAAATAGGTATCTGAGAGGCGGCGCGATATATGCCGACATCAGCAGACTGCTTCATCAGGCCTAACATGATAGTATCTGTCCACCTAACAAGAAACATTAAAAGGCCGCTGAGCATAAGCGGAAAAGAATATAATAAGAGTGTTCTAATGTCATATTCTATCCTTACAGATTTTGTAATTATAGCTGGGAACTCTTTGACCAGAAGATAGAAGGCCACAAGGAGAGAAATTATGTACGAAATGATGAATGCTTTGATAAGACCGATGACACCGAGCCCCAATGAAATTGATATTATGACGAGGATAGTATTTACTACGGGCTGGGCAAGGTCGGCTATGTAAACGTAATACTTTGCAGTATGAAACCCCCGTGTGGTAGTAGCTACCACCATCATTGTGGACATGAAGGGAATACAGATTGAAAAAGTCTTCAGAATGGCAGTTAATTCTGGTTTGTGGAACAGAGATACAGAAATCATCCCGGCAGCAAGATAGACCAGGCCACCTACCAATGTTCCGGTAATAAAGGAGATAGTGCTGACGCTGATCAATATGCCTTTTATTCGTTCGGGCGCGCTCTTGTGATAAATTGCGACAAAGCGCATGGCTCCGACATGCAAACCCAAGCGGGAAAAGAGTTCTGTAATTTTGAGAACACCGAGGCCTAGTATGTAGAGGCCGAAGACGTTAGCCCCAAGAAAGCGAGCTATTAGAACCTGGCAGAGAAACCAGAGAGATCTTCCGATGATACTGCCTAGCAAGCTAGTACCAGCTCCTTTGGCGATCTTTAGCATGTCTATGCTATGATTCTGGGTCATTGTGGCGGCAATTCAAATTCAAGCAGAGGCTCAGGTTCATCATTCGGAACCATGTCTGGGGAGAAAAGTGCTGAGGCTTTGACTCTGCAACGAGTTTTCAGGGAACCATTGTCTCGAAAAAATTTTACTCGGCCTTGCCATTCTCTAGAGCATTCAAAATGTATTTTGGCCAATGCTAGAGGCAGGTGGATATAGGTAGGCAGGTTCACGAGGGCGAATTTGCTGAACTGCCTCTATTCTGGATATAGAAAAACAAGTGGCGCACCATTTTAATAGTAAGCCAAACTAATAGCAGTTATATTTTCTTCCTCTAAACAATCGTCGCTGGCGATAGGGGGTCCGGTATTGCCGCCGACAGTAGCGGGCGGGTCATAGATCAGCAGCTGAAAGCAGCCGTCTGCGTTGTGGGTAACGACGGCGAGTTCGTCCTGGGGATCAGCGTCGTAGTTGACAGCGGCAATGTCGATGATATTTTGCCCGAGACAATCGTCGCTGGCGATGGGGGGTCCGGTATTGCCGCCGACAGTAGCGGGCGGGTCGTAGATCAGCAGCTGAAAGCAGTCGTCTGCGTTGTGGGTAACGACGGCGAGTTCATCCTGGGGATCGCCGTCGTAGTTGAGGGCAGCGATGGCGACGACATTTTTGCCCAGCCAGTTGTCGCTGGCGATGGGAGGTCCGGTATTGCCGCCGACAGTAGCGGGCAGGTCATAAATGAACAGTTTGAAGCCTTCGTCGGCACGGCTGGTAACGACGGCGAGTTCGTCCTGGGGATCAGCGTCGTAGTTGAGGGCAGCGATGGCGACGACATTTTTCCTCAGCCAGTTGTCGCTGGCGATGGGAGGTCCGGTATTGCCGCCGACGGTTGGCGGGAGATTGTAGATCTTGAGCTTGAAAGCATCATCCAGGCGCTTCTTGATGGTTATTAGTTTGTCGAGGAACCTGGGATATGCAGCAAGGACGTTAATGAGACCGTGTCCGTAGTCATTGTCCGGGCCCGCATCCCCCAGGTCCTGAGCAGTAGCAGCCAGGGCATTTTCCAATTCAGCAACGCTGGCTGCAGGAAAGGCGCTCTTGAGGAGAGCCATGGCACCCGAAACATGGGGAGTAGCAAAGGATGTTCCCGAAACGTCCCTGTACAAGCTGGAGTCAACGCTGGCCGGTACGGAACTTCTCACGGCAACACCGGGAGCCACCACCTCCGGAAAGATGGTGTCGTCGCACTCTGAAGGGCCTCGGGCGCTGGTGTTGGCGACTACCGAGTAATTGTCAACAGATCCTACGGCAAATGATTCGGGCCAGTTGGCGGGACTCTTGCTCGAGCTGGGATATGCCCCGCCCAGGACATTTCCAGCGGCGAATATCATGGCAATGCCAGCACTCTTGAGAACTCGCACGTCATCGTGGTAGCTTTTTTCTATGCACAGCCCTGGCGAGTCGATTGCCCAGGAATTGTTGACAATATCGGGGGCGTCATCAGTGTCAGGATCGCCATCGGGATCCAGGAGCCACTGAAATCCTTGATGAATACCCGCTTCAGTGGCGGGTCCAGAATCCGAAAATATCTTTACTGCTATCCATTGAGCATCCGGCGCCACGCCAATGGCGGAACCGCCTGCTGAGCCGCCCAGTATCAGGCCCATAACTGCGGTGCCGTGCCCTGTTGAGGCTCCGGCCTTGTCAACAGGAGAGTCATGTTCACCATTTGGGTCATACCAGCTGTTTGTCCCACCACGCCAGCGACCATTGAGATCAGGATGGGAGACATCCACACCAGTGTCCATACTGGCGACTACAACTCCGTCGCCCTGAAAGCCAAGATTCCACACCTCAGGAGCGTGAATGGCCTCAATGTTCCATTCAGGCAGGGCTCCGCTTCCCTCCACCATCTCGGGTGGCGGAATGGAGGAATCCAGGGATACTGACTCAACCAGAGGGGATTTTGCCAGAAAGCGGATCACATCTGCTCTGGCCGTGATGGCCATGCCGTTGATGATCCACAGAGGAGTCATCCGTTTCACTCCTGCACCCTGCAAGAAGGCTCGGAACGGCAGCTGGCTCAATTCTGTTTTCTTCTTGAGCGCCCTGATGATCCGCGCCCTGCGGATTGATCTGTGCAGCTCCTTGAACTGCTCCAGGTCCACCCTGTCAGCAAATCTGACTATTACAGAAATTTCTTCATGCGGTCTCATCGATTTGAGCGAAGCTTGCAGTTCCTCGCTCACAACACCGGCATGAGCCACAACTTGGATAAGCAGGCCGAACACGAACATCCAGAAGAATAGAGATATCGCTTTTTTCACAACAGAGCCTCACAGGTGTTACTTGTCAATAGGTGTAAGCTCATAATCGTTTTCGCTCAAGGTGAAGAAGACAGTACCGCCACCGACACAGCAGCAGTGGCCGTATCGCCATTGCTGTCACTGATGGTGTAAGTGAAGGTGTCGTTGCCCTCGAAGCCTGAATCAGGTGTATAGAGCAGCACATCGTCAGTCTCGTCAGCAGGAGTACCGTTGTCGTCAATACTGACTGTGCCATGAGCCCCCTGGCTATAAGCATCTAGAACAAGTGGCTCGGCAGCATTAGGATGAAGATCGTTGGCGCGCACATCAACAGTGACGGCAGTATTTGCTGGTGTGGCGGCGCTGTCGCCAACAGCGGTAGGCACTGGATCAGCTGACCCTGCCCTTACCTGTACTGTTACAATGGCGGTATCGCTCGCCCCATTTCCATCATCTACCGTGTAACTAAAGGTGTCTGTACCCAGGAATCCAGCGGGAGGGGTGTAGTCGATGAAGTCGTCAGTCGGATCAGCAGGTGTGGAGTTGTCATTTACAGTGACTGTTCCGCCCATGCTGGTATCTGGTGTTGAAACAGTAAGAGTGAGCGCGTCGCCATCTGCGTCGTAATCATTGGAGAGCACATCTATGCTGACTGCCGCATCCTGGGTTGTGTTGCTGCTCTCAGCAATGGCAGTAGGAGCCTGATTGGCAGCCCCGTCAGCTGCCACTGCGACAGTAACCGTTGCCGTAGTTTCTCCTCCGTTGCCGTCGCTGACAGTGTAAGCAAAGGTGTCGGTGCCATCGAACCCGGAGGCAGGTGTGTAGACGATTGTGTCGTCCTGCGGCTCGCCGGGAGTATTGTTGTCATCCCAGGTGACTGTGCCCCCATTGCTGCTGGTTGGATCTGTGGAGCTAATTGCTACAACATCTTCGTCGATGTCGTAATCGTTCAGCAGCACAGGGATGCGAACAGCTGTGGCGAATGGGGTCGAGACACTGTCTGCCACAGGAGTGGGAGCATCATTGACGGGTTTGATGGTAAC
>JAFDGZ010000058.1 GCA_019309045.1 Deltaproteobacteria bacterium
GCTATCATTACCACAGGGAAGACCACGATCTCCGCCTTGATAATGCCGCGAATGCTGGTGCCCGTCAATTCAATCTTGCGAAACTGAACTGTTGCTTCGCCGTAGTTGTGAATGGGGATAGGAGCATACCAGATCTCGATTCCCTGGTAGCCAAAAAATTTTGCCCCGGCAATGAAACTTGCCTCCCTGACAAGAGGCAGACTGACGAACTGCCCGGCGATTCCTTCCATGCGTGCAGTAATATAGGAGATGATAGGGGTGTAGATAAAACCATATGCCAGAAAGAAGAACCAGGGAAAATTGGGAACCAGCCAGACACACATAGAGGTATAGGCCAGAGTGGAGGCCACATAAATACCGATGGCGATCCAGAAATTGAAGTCGCCTCGACCAGGCGGTGGTCGGAAAAGCTCGCTGAAACTGGCTCGCCGACTTTTGGCGCTGTCTCCAAATGAACGGAGTACGTGCCATATCCCTATCGCTCCTATGGCCAGCCCCAGGCCAATGCCAAAGCTCATGTAGAAATCAAAATTGTTGGCAAATACTGTATCTACCGTTCCCATTCCCTTGTGCCAGCGAGTCAATATGCCATGATGGTAAAGAATGGGATTGGCTATCACCGTGATAATCAGCCCGGCCAGGCCGCCCACGACAGCCCAGAATGGCAGCACCATGCCAATAAAAATCAAACCCAGATCGAGCTGCAAACCAGTAGCAACCGCAGGCAGAACGCCCTCGGTATTTCGAGTGAACTCAATCCAGGGAATAGGTATGAGTCGGATCGGCTCTGTGAGAAACAGAGCAGACACTGCCGGCAGCAACACATATATCGACCCGAACACCATGCCGATAACACCGCCGATGCTGAAGACTCGCCACTTCCAGCTCTTCTGTTTGTCCTCGGTGGACTCTGCCAAGGCCATGGTCCCCAGCGCGCCGACTGGAGCCATGGGAAAGGGAAGTTTCTCCACGTCTGAGGTAATGCGATAGAGTGCATAGCCAAGACCAAAATGATCGATCCGCTGAATGATCTGGGAGCCGATCAACAGCAGGATTGGAATCAGCCAGTCGCGGTGGAAGAAAGTCCTTTCTACCAGGGACTCCGAACCAGGGCTGGGCGCCACCCAGTGTGGAATAAATTCGGTAACTCCCAGCATCTTGGCAGCATCTGACTGTACCAGATATTGATTCCAGAGCAGGCCTTGAAAGGGTGATGCCAGAGCAGCGCCAGCCATGTAGTAGAGCAGGAAAATTTCCTGCTGCTTCAACTCCGTGTACGAGCGCTTGGCAATTTCGGCAAAGAGAATTATTGTGACCCATCTGGCTGCCGGGCCAATGCCAGTGCCTATAACCAGTTGCAGGTACATGCTGCCGGGCATCATAAGAAACCCTATGAACACCGCCCCCACAACTGTTTTCCAGTCGAAGCCCTCCTCGAAGTGATCCGGAGGCTTCAACAGATCACGATATTCCTGAAGTTCCTTGTCTTCATACATGGCGCTGCTGTCGTCTTTCTATTACGTCCTCTACTCTCTGCTGCAGTCTCAGTCCCTCAGGTAGGCAGCACGTGATAACTGCTGCTAGTGAACAGCCCCACTATTCCCCAGAGTCCACCCATGAGAAAATCGCCAAGGATGAGGCCAACGAAAAAGAGGCGCACCTTTTTGAACAGGGCCACACCACCATATCTGAGGCTCAAGTGATTGCAAAGCCAGCCTACCAGAAAGCTGAACCAGATAATTTTCATGGCTGAACTGTAGGTGGTGAGATAGCCTAGCGGATGAATCGGCCACCAGTAGAAGCGCTGATAGCCCGTGACGAGCACAAGCATCACCAGAGCGCCAATCACGGAAAAGATGAACACCCACTTGCGAGGTCCCTCTGGAGCCTCCAGCAGCCGCTGCACATTTTCATATACTGACAGGGTCGTTCTAGTAGCCCACTCCAGGTGTAGCTCCCGAATCCCGTACTTGTAGCAAAGCGTCAGCATGGCCACGAAAGAGACCACCACTCCAGCAACGATCACAACCAGGATGCCTGCGAATATGAGTTTTCTATTCCTGCTGCCCTCTCCCACCTTGGCTCCATGCACCAGAGAGGGCATCAACGACTCCCGCATGTCTACGAAGAGAACCTTTTGCATTACGGCAGCCATGAGCAGTCCCACGTTCGTAAAGAAACGAGAGCCCCAGAAAGCCAACATGCCGTCAGTGGGAGCTGCGCTCAGAGTAAAATAGGCAATACCTCCCTGACAGATAATCCTGCTGGCAACCAGGAGGATCATCAGGAAAACTCCCACCAGGATGAGAGTAACTTCGAGCGGCATGCCATACCGCACGCACCAGGCTATCAAAGCGATAGCCCCAAGAACAAAGCCCCAGAAGGACAAGCGCATGGAGAACCACTCTACCCCAGAAGCTCGACGCGGGGCAGTGCTGAAGCTCTGCTTCAAGATATCCAGCAGGTGGTAGCGGGCCAGCCACAGCATAAAGAGAAAGAAGATCAGGTAAGCGCCGATCATCTGGGTCTCTTCAGGTCTCGACAGAGTGGGGCCAAAGGTGATGCCAAGAGCTGCCGCCGGGATGTTGTACCCCAGAACACTCAGCAGTCCGAAAAGCAAGCCGCCAAGGAGAAAGAAGAACCAGAAACTGAAGGAAATCTGCCGAGGCGTCAAGAAAGCAAACCCAATAAAAGCGGGATATATAAAGATCTTCAGCTTGTGAAAGCCGGAAAAGATGCCGTACTTTGGAAAATATGGGCCTGCCAGAATCAGGGTGGGGATCTGGGGTATTGTGGGGATATAGAAATGCAGGCCATTGATCAAGTGAAGAAACACCGTGGCCAGAAGTCCGATGAGCAGAAACTTGTTTGCCAGAAATCCAAAAAATCTGTGGCCGCTGTATGCTTCCTCCATCAGCTGCGGCACTCGTAGCAAGGGAAAATTCATTCTTTCGTTTTCGATCCACTGGTGACTGAACAGGTTCACCATGCACATCATTACCCAGTAGCAAAGCAGAACGAAGCCCGTCCACACCAGCAGCGGCGGCAGCCAACACTTCCATGGGATCTGCGCCAGTACCTGCAGCCATCCCAGCTGATGGCCACCTTCCAGACCTCGGTAGAGAGTCTCTATCGCCCGGGGATCCTTGGGATACCAGCCTGGCGGCAACAAGGGTTGCAGGACTTGCTGCCAGCGGTTCCCCACAGTGGCAAAGTGAATTGGAGCAGTAAGATTGATGAAAAATGTCCGCACAAGACCAGTGTAGGCAATCCCGGAGACCAGCACCATAAGTATCCAGATCACCAGCAGCTCTCGCCCTGTGAGCCAGTAGGATGACCTGATACGCCCCAGAGCAGCAACACCTACAGAAATCCAGAAATAGAGAAAAAAAGGCGCCAGGGGGAAGTGGCCGCCTCCCAGGGGTGTGGCTCCCCTGTAGACATTGTTGAACGGTGTAATCGCAGCAATCAAAGTGGCCAGAATTACACCAATCAGCACCGCACGGAGTCTCACCGGCCCCTGCATAGGTCAAAATCTCCTGCTAAAAGAGACTGTCAGTCTGTACTCAGGATCAAGGAAAAATAATGGTTGGCTATGCCTGGAAGAAACCAGCCCATGCCTCTGTGGGCAGTCATCCTTGCATCCCCTTCGCCTCAGTAGTCACGTGTACCAACAGAATTTTCTCGTATTGAGGTTTTTCCTCAGCCCCCAGTGAACGCCAAATGAGAAGTTGCTTGCGCAGATCGTCAAGAAAGCCCTTGTTCAAACGTTTCCAGGTAGTAGCCTCTCCAGCCTCTCGCACGAGTTTGACCTTGATCACCAGATACCGGGGATCCTCTGCGGCTGGATGAAAGCTGATGTCAGCATTCTGCTTGACACCGAAATCGAAAGGCGCCAGCCAAACTCTCGCATTTACCCGGATATATCCCCGGGAGTCTTCAGTGGCCAGCTCTCCTCGGGTAGTAAGGTTTTTCTCAGCGTCGCCAGAGCGGCCTTCCAGCTGGCTCAGGGAAACTTTCAATTCATCAGTGGAAAACAGACCGTGGGAGACGTCTTCGTGAGCAATGTAGTACTCGCAAAGGTAGCCGCCGATGCCGAACTGCTCCTCTTTGCGCACCAGGAATGGCAGAGTGAGGTCCAGTTCCTGACCTTTGGGCTCGGGCAGAGTCCAGGCGCGGTTCACATCAGGTATGGCAATGTCAGCCGCCATCCTGGAGGGGTAGATAACAGAAATGAGCACCACCAGCACTACCAGCACTGTGGCGGCCACTCCCGCAAGGGAAGAATAGTTAACCGTTATGCCATGCCACAGCGAGGTGCCCACCAGCAGGCTGGCCAGGGTTTGAGCCAGCAGATAGCCGAGCACCGCGCTGAGCACTGCAAAAGCCAGGGATTCGGCCACAAAAAGAAAGGAGACATGATTCGGCGCCAGACCCACAGAAGTGTATACGGCAATCTCTCTCTTCCTCTCATACACGCTGCTAATCATGGTGTTGAGAACGATGAGCACCGAAATCAAAATGGGAATTATAATGTTGGGCACCCCGCTGTAGCTGAACGAGTCAGAGGCATGGTACATGAACCTTCCTTTAGCCTCGCCGCTGAAAAGGGTCAGACCGAAGCGATCAACGAGAGCACGTGCTGTGGATTCAACCGTGCGGTCTGATCCCAGCTTGATAGCCACCGCCTTGAGAATGCCGCCAATGCTCTGCAGAGTCTCGTACGGCAAAATGATGGTGAGATCTGCTGGTATATGATGATACCTCCCCTGGAATGCCTTGATATCTTCACCTGATTCGATGGCATCCATCTCTACTTCGGTGATCTGCACGGCAGCTTCACTCGGAAAGGTCACTGGAGTGACCACCTCGCCATCTAAATCCCGATGCCGTTCCAGATCCTTTCCTCGAAAGCATCCTACCACTCGAAATGAGGTGCCCCAGAGATCAATGCTATCGCTGCCGTCCGAACCCAGTCGGATGCCCAGCTCTTGAGCCAACAGTTCCGGCAGCACCACCACCTGCAACTCTCCCGGACGAAACCAGCGGCCCCGGCTCAGATTCCTGCCGATGCCGCTGACAACAGGTTCCCGGGGACTGAGGCCCAGCACTCCCCTGGCCACAGCTCGCCGATCACCCCGCCGGAGAGAGGCTAGAAAAGGGCTCGATCTGTCGTCACTTTCCATCCAGCCGCGCGGCACCACATCGGCATGAGCACCAAACTCGTTGGCCATCACCTCGAAGGCTTCAGAAGGCAAAGTCTCCCAATTGAGCTCTTTCAAAAGAATGCCCCTGTAAGGCGCCCTGTCTGCCAGGCGCAGCCTTCCCCGGAGTCGAATGCTTTTCACACTGGTAAAACTCATGATGGTAAAGGTAAGGATAATCAGGGTAACACAGGTGAGCCCCGTGCGCAGCTTTCGGCGACGCAGATTGCTCACCCCCAGAACAAAGGCTGCCATGAAGGCTTTACCCTTGGTTACCTCGGAGCGTTTCAACTGATGTGCCTGTTTCTGCAGCTGGGCCATCTCCTGTTCAAAGCGATTGAAAATAATGAGGGAAACCATTATTGACAAGCCGACAATGAGAAAGGCAAGGATCACCACAAATGGACTGTAGGTGAGCTGAAATGCCGGGTGCACCAGATAAATCACCCCGATCACAACCGCGAGGATGCTCATAAAGGCGATGATGCGCTTGTGTATGTTGCTATATGAAAACAGCAGTCGTTCAGCACAGTAGGCAAACGGCACGAACAACGCCACATAAAAGAGCACCCCGAACAGCACATCTCTCTGGGTGTCTTCCACACTGTTATAGACCCGCAGCGCCAGCGCCCAGGAAGCCTTGGCCTCGGCCAGAAAACGGTCGTATCGCTTCTGGGCGCGCGCTTTAGCGGCCTTCTCCAGTGCTGCAGTACCCTCGCGCTGCAGAAAGCGAATCTTCTCATTAAAAATTCCGTGATTCTCCAGATTGGCTATCCTAGGTAGAAGAAGGGTCCACATATCCTTGGCCACTCTATACGGAGTAGCTGGTATGGTTGGCCACTGGTCGATATTGTAGCCTCTCCCTTCAGGCTGATCCGGATCGCCATTAAGCAGGAGAAGTTTTCTCTTGAGCACTGTGTCTGAGAGGGTCAGCTTCATGGAGATTCCCCTCTCGAGAAATATGCTTTCAATAGTTGAGGAACGGGTGTCGATCCTGCTCCAAAAATATCGTCGGGGGGCAGCATCTAAACCGGCGTCGAGAAGTTTAATCTTGGTAAGGTATCGAAAGGTTCTTGGCTCCAGGAGATCGAAAAGAGTTGTCATTCGGCAGGCAAACATTACCAGGTCTGTTTCCATGTTTCTGCGACGCATCTTGACGCGATAGGCAGACTTGCCGGTTTGCCTCTTGTCAATGGCCCATATTATGTGGCCGGTGTCAGGCTCGAAGCGATAAGCTTCGAGTATTGCCTTGCCCACCACGTGCTTGCGATCCGCAAGGCCCCGAATCCTGAAGATGCCAGCTGTATCGACCATATTGTAAAAACGGGCGTTTCCCTGGTAGGTGAGGATGACGGTTCCAGGTGCTGGCTGGTCGGGGAAGAGCTCACCCTGGCGAATGAAGTTGGCCCGACCTGTAAGGGTAGCAAAACCGTTGCGCGGCTGCGTTTCTGTTACCAGTCCTGGTTCGCGACTTAAAGCGCCAATCAAGGCAGAGACCAGTCTGCTTTGTCTGCGCACATATTCAAGATTGACCGTGGGGAGCAGGTCATATGGTGTACCCCAGCGCGACCTGCTGTCATTCAAAGTCACCAGGGTCAAGCCAACCATGCCGGCCATGGTGCTGATTTCTCCCCCCAGGGCGGGTCTGTCGCCAAAATAGCTCTGCCACGGACGAGCAATATTCGGCCGCAAGGTGTCCTTGTAGAGACCTCGGACACCGATTTTTTCTTCCACCTGCGGGGCTATCCTCCACAAGACTCCGCTGATCAGGCTGAAACTGCGGACCATGTTTACTTCGGGTCGAAGCTGGTAAAACCAGCCTTTATAGAAACCGCCAACGCCATCACCATGGCTGGACAGGTGCAGGGAAATGCATGCAGGTATTTCCTTGCCCCTGACGAATTTTCTCAAACGGTGAGCACTTCGGACGCACTGCAGCTGTTCACGGCTGTCTGTCAGAACCCTCTGATGATAGGCCACAGCTCTGGGCACGATATTGAGCAGAAGCTGCCGTTCCTCATCGGATAGACTGTCGTAGACAGTCTGCCACTCGAGCCGCTTCAGGTTGAGGCGCCGTCTGGCCAACTCCTCGATTACTGCTTCGTTGTAGCTGCTTCCCTTCTGCAGCCGGAGCTTCATCAGCTGCTGACTGGCGATATTGATCTCTGTCTTGATCTGCTCTGCAAGGGCCTCCTTGAGGAGCGCCGCCTCCTCCTTCTTGCTCGAGTGCAATGAATCTACCCTCTGCAACAGGGCTATATACTTGTTGGCTGTCTGCATCCTTTTCTTGAGGGCCCTTTGCATCTTTCGCAGTTCTCTGTTCTTGGCACGTATGGCCCAGATGAATTGCCTCATGCCGGCCAGACTCTGAGCGTGCCCGCTAGTGGCCACCAACAACACAGTACGTCCCGGCGGTTCTTCCTTGAAAAATCTCGCCATGTCAAGCAGAGAGGCGATTCCCACAGCCTCGTCAGCACCTGGACCGATGCCGGCCACCAGGGAAGTGCTGTCGTAGAATGCTTCTACCACC
Source organism: Deltaproteobacteria bacterium (assembly GCA_019309045.1). NCBI lineage: Bacteria > Pseudomonadati > Myxococcota > Myxococcia > Deltaproteobacteria bacterium. Next base: position 7,735 of record JAFDGZ010000058.1, read on the forward strand.
AGAAGTTCATCACGGAGTTCAGGATCATTGCCGGGAATCAAGGCATAGATATTTTCAGCGGCTACACGCTGCCAGCCCCCCCGACAGCTCAAGCGTATCAGAGGAGAAACCATCCTTTTCCTGGTCTTTGCAAAGGCGCCAAACAGTTCGCTGGCCTTGTCAGCAGGCACCCAGAAGCGGGGAAATTCTATCGGCGTCAACTCGAATTTGTCATAATAAAGGCCGTTGAGCCCCAGGCCCCGGTCAAGATAGACGACTGCCGCAGCTCCCAGCATGGCAGCATTGATCCAGTTCTTGCCTGAGTCGAGCTCCATGAGCACAATGCTGCCCTTTACTTCAAAACCATTGAAGTCCTCGAGCTCGCCAGTACCCACATAAATAAGCGGCCCCTGCAATCCTGAGATTGGGGTGGTTTGCGGGCTGACAGCATTCAGTTCCACTGGATGGATGATCAGGCTCTGTTCGGTCCCTGGCAAGCTAAGCCTTGCCTGCTGGTACAGGGTCACCGGCAGGAGAAAGCGCTGCCGCTGCACCTTTTCGATGCCCAGCCTCTTAAAGGCCTCGCTGATCAAATCCGCGGCCTGGCGACACCCTTCAGTGCCGGTGCTCCTGTCCTTGAGAGCGGCAAACTGGCGCACGATATCGCCAATACCTGCTGCCTGCACTGCTCCTTTAGAAACAATACAAAGGATCATTGCCAACAGCAGAATGGCTTTTGTGCCAGACACACTGAGCCTGGCTATAGTTGCTCTCATCTTGTGACATTTTCTAGCTGTTGCGCTCATGACTGCAGGGCAATGCTGGCTGAAGAATAAATAGTGTTCCTTTCTGGGTGTTCAGGAAGGTCTCAGGTGCGAGCGGCAATTTCTCCCACAGAAATCGACAGCTGCTCTCTGTCTTCTACCTTGTCAACAAGACCATCCCGTATCCAGACAACGCGATCTGAGACGCTCAACATCTTGAAGTCGTGGGTGGCAGAAATTATTGTCACTCCACGCTCTTCACTCAGCCTCCTTAGAAGTTCGATTATTTCTTCACCAGTGGTGAGATCAAGGTTACCGGTGGGTTCATCTGCCAGAATTATTGCTGGATCATTGGCCATGGCGCGGGCCACCGCAACTCTCTGTTGTTGACCGCCTGACAGTTCCGAAGGTTTATGCTGGAAACGCTCGCCCAGACCAACCACCTCCAGAAGTTCAAGGCCCTTCTCCACAGCAGCGTCATTGTGCATGCCCGCAAAGACCATGGGCAGAGTCACATTCTCCAACGCTGTCATTACCTGAATTAAATTGAAGGTCTGAAAAATATAGCCTATTTTGCGGCAGCGCAGCCAGGCGAGTTCATAGGCATCCAGCTGCGCTATATCCACCTCGTCAATAAAGACCTTACCCGAGGTTGGCTTGTCGAGGCCGCCAATCATATTGAACAAGGTGCTTTTACCCGAGCCGGAGGGGCCCATAATGGAAACGTACTCACCGGCCCGTATCTCCAGGTTGATGCCTTTCAGAGCCTCCACCTTGTGTTTCCCCAATTGGAAGGTCTTTATTACTTTCAGGACACGGACGATGTGATGTTCCTCTTTCATAAATCCTCACCCAAGTGCTCTTGCAGTGCGACCACGCCAGCGGGGTGTGAAGGCCGCCACAGACGATCATCATCGTGGCACCCTAGTGTTCTGCCCGCATTGCCTCCACCGGCTCCATCCTGGCCGCTACTATGGCCGGATAGAGAACCCCCAGAAGACTGAGGCCACAGCCTACGCCAATGGACAGGAGAAAGGACTCTCCTACAGCCGCCCACGGAATGAACTTCCAGACTGCAGCACCAAAACGTACCAGGCCAGTACCGAGGGCAAAGGCCCCTCCCAACAACGACCCGGCTGTGGCCCCAACGAACCCCTGCATGCCAGCCTCCAGCAAAAAGAGGCGCAGGACAAAGCTGTCCAGGGCCCCCAGACACTTGATAGTGCCTATCTCCCGAAAACGTTCGGTCACCGCCATGAGTTGGGCATTGATGATACCCACAGCACACACGAGCAGCGACAGGAAGACGATCCATCTCTGCTTGGCACTGCTGCCCACCGAGGTGGTTCCTGGGGTCACGTCAAAGCCGGCCTGGATCAGTGCCCTGTACATGGCAGGATCATCGCTGGCCAGAGCGCCGTTGGCCACATCAGTTCCTACCCTTACATAGCTGAAAAACAACACCGCCAGCACCAGGCTCATGGTAGTAATGAGCGATCTGAAAAAGCGCACTCGCAGGCTTTTCAGGCTTATTTCTACAGATTTTCTGAATGGCAGCACCACCTGTCTGTCAACAGAACTGGGGGCACCTGCAGACGATCCTGAAGACATTCTCTACAATCCTGTATTGATTCAGTAGTGTGAGATTCCAGTTCTTTGAAAACGAAAAAATAGCACATATGGCAGTGGGCGCCAAACTGGAAATGATGCTCCTGCCGTCCCTGTCAACCTGTCACTCCCTTACCTTTGCCTTTGCTTTTCCTCGCCCAGCGTCCCCAGATGAACGATTCTCACATGCTGCCACTGCTTTAAAGTTTCCAGGAGAAAATCCAGGAAGCGGAAAGCCGCCCGGTTCATCCTCTGGTGATGTATCATGAAGCCGCAGAATCCGGCCTGCATGCTGTGCCGCATTTCGCACCACAGACCGTTCCAGCCCTCTTCGGCTGAAGTCTCTTTTCGAGTGTGCAGGTCAACTGTCACTGGCAGGTGCAGAATGTTACCCTGCCAAAGAGGCCCAGGGGAGCCGCTGGCGGATATGGCTCTATAGCCGAGGCTGCTGAGGGCGGCCAGCGTCTCCTGATCGCATCGATTCCAGGGCGGGGTGAAAATACGGTGTAACTCCTCATTGATCAGTGAGCTCAGTCGTTGGAAGCCCTTTAGCAGATCAGCTCTTTTCGCTTCTCTGGAGCGACTCGGGCCAAACTCCTGCTTTTTCCCATCTTTTTCGTGGTTGCAATGGCGCCAACCGTGTTGAATCCAGGCCCATAATCCGGAATTTCCACCACAGCTATCAGCCAATTGCTGCCAACGACTGCAAGTGAGCCAGGCAGGGACGACCGCCAGGGTGAGAGGGACCGTGTGTCCTCGAAACAGTTTGACCAGGTGAGCAAAACTGCGGCTGGGAACCCCCACATCATCTGCTCTGAAAAATACAACAATCTCTTGCTTTGCTGCAGCAAGAGATTCAGCTAAGATGCACCGCAGCTGGTCGGCCATATCTGTTAGCGGCTCCACCCAGAGGGAGGAGATTCCCGAGCTCGCGATCACAATTATTCTCTATCCTTTCCTGCTACCCTGTCATACCGCGATTCCAGCCAGAGAGCAGTCTCGACAGCACCATCGATTCTAATTTCCCCGCTCCTTGTGGGGCGACCTCTGGCAAGCTTTCTGGCAACCGCTGCTGCCAGCCAGTCTACATCCAGAGTCTCTACTGCCTCCACATCGACAAGACGCGATAGCTTGTCCACCCTGAACCGCTGTTCACGGTTCTGCTCGAAAGGCCAGAGAAGCGCTGGTACTCCACAGGCAACCACGTTCATGCAAGTATTGTATCCAGCCATACTGATAGAGAGATCTGCAGCATCAAGATAAGAAAGGAATAGCCTGGTAAAACGGCGGACAGTCACATTGGTGTATGCCCTGGCCTGCAACTGTTCAAATTCCAGCTCGCTCATATAGGGCCCAGTGAACATGAACAACCACATTCTCTTTTTGCCAGTCAATTCACGGTAAACATCCAGCACTGCATGCAGCAGCGGCGCCCCTACCCTGCCCCCGCCAATGCTGGCCACGAGCACTGTTTCCGCTGCGCCGATCCCCAGGCGCTCTCGCAGTTTGGCGCCGGCATGCTCCTCTGGTCTGGCTGTGACGAACCCGGTGTACACCACAGGGATCTGAATATGCTCAGTGCTGCGAAAGGACTCAGCCAAAGTGACTACGGCAGGGTCAGCATGAACCAGCAGTGCATCGAAGTAGGTGTTGAGTACAGCCAGCACTCGCTGCTCATAGGCTCGCTGATCTTGCTTTTCAACCAGGATGTCTCTCAGGCTGCAGACAACCCTGGTTGGTCCCAACTCTCCGGAGCGAATACCCTCGAGGATAGGCAGCAATTCGAACTTGAAGCTGTTGCGCCCGAAAGGATACAGCTCCACTAGAAAAAGATCAGGGTTGAAGCTCCTCATGAGCGCCATTAATATCCTTTGCCTCTCTTTCTTTACCTCCTTCAGTGAGCGGCCGGCTTCACCTGGATACACTCTGGTAAATTCCGGGTCCATTCTCAGTTCAGGCAGCTGGCAAGTGCGCACCTGCTCCGGCAGCTCGATTTCCACAACAGGGCCTCCGGTGACCAGCACCACCTGGTGCCTCCTGAAAGCCCTGGTCAACTCCACGGTGCGGAATAGATGTCCCATGCCGAGGACATGCTGGCAGTATTGCACTATTTTCATCACTCTATGGGCTCATTCAGGCGCGCAACAGCAATATCAGCAGCATTGCAGGAAAGACGATGCAGCCGGTGCGGCTGCAGCAGCGGCGGTTCTTCCGGCAAGAACATCCTTTGCAAGGCCCGGTAAATTAAACACTTCAGTACTCCTCCATGAGTTACCACCAACAGTCGGCCGCCCTCGAATTCACTGCACAGATCTTTCACAGCCATGCTGCTGCGGAGAAAAAGTTCTTCTCTGCTTTCACCCCCTGGAGGCCGAAACTGCCATCCGCGTCTTTGCTGTACTGCCAGTTCTTCAGGATCCAGATCAACAATTCTCAGCCCCGACCAGCAGCCCCAGTCAAGCTCCCGCAAGCGCGGCTCAATAGACCAGGACAATCCTAGACTCTTGTTGAGAAGATGGGCGGTCTGCCTGGCCCTGCCGAGGTCGCTCGACACAAGATGATTCCATTTGTGCCGGCGCAAGGCTCTCCCCCATGCCATCGCATGCAGGCGGCCCTCATAGGTGAGCATGCTGTCCTGCTGGCCCTGGATGCGCATTTCTCTGTTCCAGACGGTTTCAGCATGGCGAAGCAATACCACTTCCGTTGTCTGCTGCTCACGTCTCACTGGCAGTATCCAGGCGATCTCTTTGCAGCTGCTCTCTCAGCTGTCCTAGCTGTCTCACAAATAATTTCATTTACTCGACCGTAATTCCGCAGAAGGTCGTGATGCTGTCTGACGTATTGCTGGGCGGCCTGTCCCATTTGATACCGCTGTTGCCTGTCTAGTACCAATTTTTCTGTGGCGGCAATAAGTTGTTCTGTGCTGTAGGGCTCCACCAGCAGACCGCTCACGCCATTGGCCACAACCTCAGGAACACCACCATCCGCAAAAGCTACCACTGGCAGTCCGCATGACTGCGCTTCAAGAAAAACCATTCCCAGAGACTCCCTGATACCGGGAAAAAGGAACAGGTCACCGGCGCTATAGAATCGATACATTTCCTCTCGGGGTACCTGGCCAACAAAACGAACTCTATCCTGAAGCCAACCTTTTGCCAGGCGCTCCAGGGTTCTTTTTTCTGAACCTCGCCCGGCAATAGCCAGGTAGATGGAATTATTCTTTTGCCGCAATTTTCCACAACAGCGAATCACCAGGCCGATTCCATCACTTTTCACCCCGGGGCGAAACATGGCGGCAGACAAGACTACCACTTCGTCAGTTATTCCCCATTCATGCCGTAGCTGCTCTCTGGCCATGGGATCAAACTGGAACCTGTCGGGCTCGAGACCGGGCACTATATAGCTCAGTTTTTCCTGGGGCAGGAGTCTCTCGAGATTCAGTAAATCTTCCTTTCTATTGGTGAATACGTGCGCAGCCGCAAGCAGGGCGTAGCGATTCAACATGAATCCTGGCCAGGTCCGCCAGTCTTTCTTTCTTTTGGTGGAATAGATTCCTTGAAATATGAGGTAGGGAATCTGCAAACGCCTGCAGCAAAAAGGCCCGATTATGTCTGGCGCCTTATAATAAGTGTGATAGCTGAACCAGAGGTCCACCTGCATTTCTCTGGCCCTTTGGCAGGAGCGCTGCAATGCCAGCATTGCTCTGGGCCACAACCAGGGTCGCCAGTAGACCCACCTGGCACGAAATCTACTCATCACTCCAAGGCTGTGGCCACACTGCTGCAGGTAGTGGTAAAGTCCGGTGCCGATGGTGAGATCTCCTGACGGACGTGGATGAGAAAGTGGTTTAAAGGGCGCATAAAAGCCGATACGTAGCATTGTCTCTCAATGGCTGCTGGGGCATGCTTACCCTACTACCAATTTGCCGCTGTCTTCAGTAAGTGCCAAGAGCAGCGTAGCTAGCCAGCCATGACCTTGCCTGGTCGTCTCGGCAAACCCGCATCTGCAAACAACTCCCCCAGCTGGCCGATAAGATGTCGATTGTCGAACTGGCGCAGCACCTTGTCTCGGGCCGCCTGAATAATGCTGCTGCGCAGCTCCTGGTCCAGCAACAGCCTTTTCATTGCTGCGGCCATGGCTTCGGGTCGACCTGGCGGCACCAGCAGGCCATGGCGACCATCTTCCAGTGCTTCCGGAATGGCAGAAACCGTCGTGGCCACTACCGGTAGTCCCATGGCCATACTTTCAAGAAGCACGTTGGGAATACCATCTCTGTCACCGTTTCTGGCCACCTCGCAGCCCAGGACAAAGAGATCAGAATTCTGGTAATGCTGCAGAACTTCCTCGTGAGGCAGCGTGCCGAGCCATTCGCTCATCCGACCAAGATGGAGCCGAGCGAGTTCCTGGAGGATCTGCTGCCTCTGTTCGCCATCCCCTATGAGGGAATAATGAAAGTCCGTCCCCCTATCTCGCAGCAGCTTCAAAGCACGGAACACTGTGGGCAGCCCTTTTTTTTCCACCAGACGCGCCACCGACAATAATCTATAGGGCGGCTCAGGTCTCCGCTGTGTAGAAACTGCGGAAAAAAGGCGCACATCAATGCCATGATAGATGCAGTGAATGGGGCCAGCTCCAGCAGCAAGTCGCTCGAGATACCTTTTATTGTATTGTGTACAGGTAACCACAAATTGCGCCAGTCTGATCTTTTCCTCGAGCTGCTCGGGAGCCGAGGTGTAAATGTCTTTGGCGTGCGCCGTAAAACTGAAGGGCAAACCAGAGAGACAGCTGCTAAACAAGGCCACCGAAGTAGGCGAATGAGCAAAGTGAGCGTGAATATGCTGTACCCCCGAGTTGGGCAAAACCGCATGGACAAGGTAGCCTGCCTGCAGCAGATGCTTGATAGAGGCAAGCTTGTGGCTGCGCCTGTAGCGTTTCACCATGAGCCTGTACGCTTTTGCGTAGGCTGCAGGCCGCCTGCCCATCAACTGGACATTGTGGTACATCAAGCGGGCAAGGGGTGCGATGAGCGTTTCCGGCAAATAGTCCACGGGTGCTTTGATCTGGCTGACGCTCTTATGACTAAAGGCTTCTCGCGGCTGGCGCATAGAAATGATATGCAGAGGAAACCCCATGTCTTCCAGGAGTAGAATCTCATTTGAGATAAAGGTCTCTGAGATGCGGGGGTAGCCTTTGAGCAGGAAACCAAGCACTTTTTCAGGACGACAGGTCATATACAAACTCTAGAGATGGCTGCTGGCATGGCAACGACGGGCTCTAGGCTCTGCACTCTGGCAGGAAACAATCACCCAGTATCTTGATACGAACAGAGGAGCCAGGAGTTTTCACACTCCACCATTCATGGCCAATCATCTGCCTTGGTGTAGCTGTCTGCCGAAGGGCGCTCCCTAACGCTAAGCAGTATCGGTTGACGGCAAAATGAAAGTGCACCCCTTGCACTAGCCGATTGCTGCCGGCTAACCTGAAGGCTGAGCCAGTGGCTCAGTATTACAATGGCGCCATGGCGCAATTGCTTGCCGAAATAGATAGCAACACAGGGCAACGCAGGCTAAAGCCTGCGGCTACCAACTGGCTGCCGATCTTGGTTATCAGGTGCATTTCAATTTTGCCATCAACCGAAACTTCTAACCGATAGCCAGGTTTTAGAAGCCTCTGCCCTTACCTGACCCATGGCTCCGGCAAGCCGTACAGGGTCTGTTACGTCTTTCGGCTAGCCGTTTCGAGGAAGAATGCTAACATGTAAAGCGCTGTCCAGTCCAGCAGGAAGAGCTCGTTCATTGCCGCGGCAATCAGACATCTGCACATACGATGTTGGTTGCAATACTCTGGGGAAATTCTCCAGATGATTGTCTGGCTATTGCGTGAATCGCAGCGGCCTGGCTGGAAAGGCTTAGATATTCGCAGGCAACGCCTGAATGTTGGCTGGACCAGAACCAGCTGAGGGCAAGCACCAACTGCCCCATTAGGGCCTGCATGAAATAAGGATGTGCCAGGAAGGGTCTCGGCCAGCTGCTGTCAGCAGGAAATCATGCACTCGCAGTCATGCTGCATGAATTCCTCTGTTGATCCCCTTCATTGTTCAGCAGGCGAAATTCGGCAAGCCGCCGCCGAATTACTTCTATGGCAGTAAAGCGGAAGTCTTCTATGGCCTGCAGGTAAGGCTCCGGCCGTTCGAGAAGAGAATGCACTTTCTGACGGAGCAAATCTGGTTCGAGCTGCCGCCACGGAATATAGTCCACCAGTTGATGCTTGTGCAGGATCTGCGCCCGTATGAGCTGCTCCCGCCTCGGTTGCTCTCGCGGCACGATGAGAGAGAGCTTTTTCTGGCTCAACAGTTCACAAACCGTATTGTAGCCGCCCATGCTTACCACCAGATCAGCAGCACCGATTATTCGCTCCATCCGTCGGTAGAAGCGATAGAAGCGGATTTGTAGACGCCTCGCCCGCCGGGCAATCTCGTTGCGCTTCTTTTTGGGCATAAAGGGTCCGGTGATAATAACCGTCTTGTAGTAAGGAAGTTCTGCTTCATTCTCCAACATGGTCAGGTAGGTGTCCGTCAAGGCATAGCCGTCACCCCCACCTCCAGTTGTGACCACCACCAGTTTGTCTCCTGCACCGAGTCCTTGCTCTCGCCTCACCTCCCTCAGGGTGGCTGGCTTGGTTACCGCCCGGGCAATATAGCCGGTAAACAAGGTCTTGCGGGCGATTGATTCAGGAAGCTGATATTCTCTGATAGGATCGTAATATTCTTGTTTGCCATACACCCAAATTTCCGAGTAGTATCGCTGCAAAACCTGATAGACGCCTTTTTCTTCCCAGTCCCGCCGCGTACTTTCCGCATCGTCCATTATGTCTCTCAGGCCCAGCACTGTTCTGGTGCGGGGTTGACAGCGCTGCATCCATTTCAGGGTGGGAATAACCTCCCTTTTAAGACCCAGGGGAGCTTTATCAACAATAAACAGGTCTGGCTGAAAGGCCTTGGCTGTGGCGGTGATAATTGTCTGCCTGATGTTGAGAGCATGCTTGGCATCTATTTTGATGGAAAGCGGCAGGTACTCTTCATTGGTCATCTTGATCATGCCGGGAATTCTGACAAAATCAATCTGGCTGGGAAAATCGAAACGACCCACAATAGGAGAACCCGTAAGGATGAGGATATTGACATTTGGTTCTCTCAGTTGCGTGGCTATAGCCAGAGTACGCCGGATATGGCCCAGGCCATAGGTGTCGTGAGAGTACATGAGAATATTGTAGGTGGGCCTACGGGCCATGCCAGTTTCCAGTCGGTGTGGGTATCAAAAATATAATAGGAAGGTACTTCCGAGTGGCCCTTTTGGTTCAACGGCCAAAACAGAGAGACTTTACTAGATGGATCTTCAAAGGTCAAGAGAAACTCCCGACTCCTGGCGGTGTGATTGAATGGCGTAGGGTTCTGCAAGTGAACCGTCTTAGGTGGGCAAAAACAGCTAGTTCAATAGAGGTCCCATTATTCCAGGGCTCAGGCAGCTTTTGGCAGCCAAAAAATCATTGCCACTGGCGCTATGCGCCAACATGTATTTCTTTCTTCTTCCTCCTCAGCCTTCTTCTATTCCACTCTTGATACAGATGGGGATAGGTGACCTTCCACAACCTTTGATACCAGACCCATTGTGCGGGATATTGTCGAACTATCTCTTCCAGGGCATGCATCACCATCTGGGTATTTCTTTGCAGATCAGCTCTGATATCCCCAGTCTTTTGCATGGTCAGGGGACTGCCCACATGAACCCAGAGCCCATAGTCTGCCTTTCTCAAACAAAACATTGGAATGACCGGGCTCTTGCATCGCATACCCAGCAAAGCAGCAGCCGGCGTCACAGTAGTGCGCCTCCCCAAAAAGGATACCTCGACCCCATGCTTGCGTCTGCTTTGATCCATGGTGAAGGCAACAATTTCTCCTGAGCGTAGCGTTCTTCTCATCTCCTCCAGGGCATCTTTCTTGTACAGCACCCTGTTGCCAAATCTGGTTCGCAAATGATGAAGCCAGCGATCGAGCCGCTTTTGCCGCAGACTTCTGGCTATCCCTGTAAGAGACCTTTTTAGATAGCAGCCAATGAACTGAAAGCCCATCTCCCAGTTCGCCAGGTGTGCAGAAACAATAATTGCCCCCTTGTTTCTCTGAAGGGCATCCTGCAAATTTTCTTTGCCTGTCAGGTTGAACATGGCCAGCAGGTCTTGCCGTCTGACAAACGTCGAATGCACAATTTCCAGAATAGTAATCCCCGCGTGTTTGAAAATGTCTCGACGAAGTCTGCGAATACGGTCTTCAGGCCAGTGTGGAAAGCAGAATCGCAAGTTGGTTGTCACCAGGCGCCGGTGAGGTGAGTCCATGGCGTACAACACCATTCCCAGCAGCTTCCCCGAGTTCACGATATGCCTTCTGGGCATACGAGCAATAAAAGCGCGCAATTCTTTACCTGCCTTCTCACTCAATAATCTAGACCTCAACTGAACATGCATGCGGCTGCTGTTCCACTTGCCGCAGCCACATGCCCCCTTGACTGTGCTGGCCGCCCATTTATAATGGACAACAACACTGCCGTACAGTATGGCTTGAACCTCCACTCGGGTCCAGGAGAAAGTTCTGTTGTTCTTCCTGCCGCCGACCCGGAAATCTTTTTGGAAATATCTCTTTTATCACCCTGGATAAACTGCATGGCATCAATTGCTCTCGGTATCGACGCCCTTCTTCTGACAAAGCCGCAGTGGCTCACCACAGCGCGACTGGGGCTGCTCGCCAATCAGGCTTCAGTCGACAGCCAGCTCATTCATACCAGTCAGCGACTGTTGGCTGCCGGCGCTCATCTGACAGCCCTTTTTTCTCCGCAGCATGGATATCATGGTGAACAACAGGCAAACATGGTCGAATCCGCCAACTTTGTGGATGAGGAACTCAAGATTCCCGTGTTCAGCCTGTACAGTGATACCAGGAAGCCCACTGCTGAAATGTTAGATCTCATCGACATACTGCTCATCGACCTCCAGGACGTGGGCACCCGCGTCTACACTTTCGGAACTACCCTGGCACTCTGCCTGGAGGCAGCCAGGCAGCATGGCGTCAGGGTTGTGGTGCTGGACAGGCCGAATCCTGTGGGCGGCCTCCACGTCGAAGGCAATATTTTGGACATGGAACGGCGCTCTTTTGTGGGCTACTTCCCTGTGCCCATGCGCCACGGCCTCACCCTAGCGGAAATGGCCCGCTTTTACAACATGGAATTCGGCCTTGTGGCTCAGCTCGAGACCTTTGTCATGGCAGGCTGGTCGAGAGCTATGTTTTTTCGCCAGACAGGGCTTAACTGGGTGCCGCCGTCACCCAACCTGCCCACGCCGGAGTCCGCCCTAGTTTATCCAGGCCAGGTAATCCTGGAAGGCACAAACCTCTCAGAAGGCAGGGGTACCACCACTCCTTTTGAACTCTGGGGCGGACCTTATGTACAGCCAAGAAAAATCTTGGAGAAACTGGCAGACCCTGAACTGGAGGGGGCCCTGCTGAGACCTGCTGTGTTTCAGCCCTGTTTCGACAAGTGGTCCGGCCAACAATGCTATGGTTTCCAGATCCATGTCACCTCAGCTGATAAGTATAAACCCTTTGCCACCTCTCTCAGCCTCCTCCAGGCCACAATTCTATCTCATCCAGACGAGTTCGCCTGGCTGCCGCCGCCCTATGAATATGAGTTTCATCATCTACCCATAGAGATCATTCTCGGTAGTTCCACCCTGCACAAAGATCTAGAGGCAGGAGTGCCCATAAGGGATCTGCTTGACAGTTGGGCTCCGCACCTCAAAGACTACCAGGAATGCTGCCAACCGTATCTACTTTACCGGGATTGACTGGACACTGCTCCGCCTCTGCTGTTCTGTGCCTGCCTGATAATGGTTTCCAGTTGCCAGTCCAGCGGCAGTCGTACAGCCTTCCCCTGCCTGGTGGTGTAGAGCAGGTAGCCATTTTGCAGCCCAAATTCAAAGAGTCTCCAGGTGATGCGGACATCCTCCTGACAATAGCTGATGAGCGCCTGCAGATTGCCCTGTTGAAACCAGCGAACCGCCTGGATGCCGTCAGCGCTTTTTGGCTGCCCCAGGGTCTGCTCCGCCAGATGGCCAAGGGCAATGCGGAAGCCCAGCCGCTGGTAGATGTCTTCCAGAATGTCAAAAGTAGGCAGTTGCTGCAGGTCAAACGAAGTATAAGCCCCAAGCACTCGAAAGTCGAATCTCTTGATGTTGAAGCCCACTAGTAAATCAAACTGGCTCAGCCGTTCTATCAATTGCTCCACTCTCTGCTCATCGAACACTTCGAAGCGCTCGGCGCGCTGGTCGTAGAGCACTGCAACCGCGAGACGCATCAGGTGAATATTGCCCCAGCCGCCAACCTCATCCGCCAGTCTCTGAGTTTCCAGATCCAGGCAGGCGATTGCCGGCTCGCTGGCAGCGACCTCTTGTGATTCACTAGCCTGGATTTGCAAATCCACTTCCGTCTCCTCCCCCACTTCACTGTGCAAGGGCAGTTCATCCAGAAGAATCCGAGACAGCAGAATGGTCGCCTGTTTGTCCAGAGGCTTGTTGCCGGAGCCGCATTTTGGTGAATGGATGCACGAGGGACAGCCGCTGTCGCAGGGGCAGGAAGCTACCAGATCCGACGTCTTGCGCAGCAGTTCCTCGATCATGTCGAAGCCCCGCGCCGCCAGCCCCACCCCTCCGGGGGTGCCATCATAGACGAATACCGCGCTCTTGTGCAATTGCGGGTGCAGTGGAATGGCAATGCCGCCGATATCATTGCGGTCGCACAGGGCAAAGAGGGGAAACATACTGATGAGGGCATGTTCCAGGGCGTGGATGCCTCCCATGAAATGAAAGTTGCGGCGGCGAATCATTTCCTGGACAAGGTCTTCTATTTCCAGCCAGAACCCCATGGTTTCGAAACTCTGGGGCGGCAGCTCCAGCGGTTCCCTGGCAAGAAGTTCGCCGCTGTAAAGGCTGCGCTTTTCATATTCCACCACCTGTTCTGTAACGCGCAGTCGTCCAAAGCGGGCAAGAAAGTTGCCCACGGGTCGACTCCTCTCCACAGCAAGGATCCGGGTATCTTTGCTGCTCAGCGCCCTGGTGTAATAGCGGACATTGGTGGGCTTCACCAGGACATTGCACCTCTTGAGGTCCAGTCTGGTCACCAGATATTGCTGCCCGCGGTGAAGATAGACGGCGCCCGGATGGCATTCCTTGAACACTCGCACCCCGTCGTTTTTCCCAACCACCTCCTTTTCCGGCTCCTGAATAATAGTATATCCTTTGCCAACAGTCCGAATATCCACCATTCTATGGGGCCGACGGGAGGCTGCATACCATTCGTCCCCGGCAGCACTCCTCAGAAGTTTTCCCTGCTTTTCCAGCCTTGTCAGGCATTGGCGCAGGGGACCATTGTCTCCGTAAAGATCAGTGTCGAGCCGCATGGGGAGTTCTGCCGCTGCACAGGGTAGATGCGCTTCCACCACCTGTTGATTGTCTGGGTCGACCACAGCCGTTTCAAAAGAGCGCCGAAAGAAGTCGTCAGGATAGCGCATGAAGTATTGATCCAGGGCATCGGCTTGCGCCACCAGAATCACAACCGAATCGCGCCCCCCCCGGCCCACCCGACCGCTTCGCTGCCAGGTGTTGATTATGGTCCCTGGATAGCCCACCAGTATGCAGACATCTAGGCCGCCAATGTCGATTCCCATCTCCAGAGCGCTGGTAGAAATCACGCCCGCCACCTGACCGCTAGCCAGCCCCTGTTCAATGTGTCTCCGTTCTTCAGCAAGAAATCCTGCCCGGTAGGAACTCACCCGCGATGAAAACTCTGGTGCGGTTTGGCTTACTGTCATATGAAGAATCTCTGTAGTCTTGCGAGCTTGAGTGAAAGCAATGGTCTTGAGCCCTCGCCGCAGGGCATGCACAAAGAGCCTGCCAGCCACTGTGGTGGCGCTGAGTTCAGGGTTGACGAAAAAGAAATGCCGTCCGGCCTGTGGCGCACCATTGGCATCCACGGCCGCAAAGGGCAAACCTGTCAGGGTGGCGGCGAATTGAGCTGCATTGGCAATGGTCGCAGACAGAAGAATAAACTGCGGTCTGGACCCGTAGAGCCTGCACACCCGCTGCAGTCTTCTGAAGATCTGGGTGATGTGCGAGCCAAAAATGCCGCGGTAGGTATGCACCTCATCCAGCACCACCAGTTTGAGCCGTCGAAAGAACTTTTCCCACTGCTGATGGAACGGCAGCAGGGCAAGATGGAGCATATCAGGATTGGAAATGATAAGATCCGGCATTTGTTTCTTTATGCGTCGCCGCTCTGTTGGAGCTGTATCGCCGTCATATATTGCAGCCCTGAGCTGCATCTCCTCGGGGAGGGTCTGATTGACGGAGAGAAAGGCTTGCAGTTGGTCCTGGGCCAGGGCCTTGAGGGGAAAGAGGTACAGGCCATGGCCTCTTTCTTGCCCGGTCAGGAGTTCGAACAGGGCCAGATTATAGATGAGTGATTTGCCGGTGGCCGTGGGAGTGGCCACAACCACGTTCTTCCCCTGGCGGCAGAGATCGAGCGCTTCAACCTGATGCTGATAGAGGCGCCTGATGCCCAGCTGGGCAAGACCGTTTTGCAACTGGGGCGCCAGAGGTTGCCGCAGGCTGCCATAACGAGCACTGCGCCGGGGCAAGAACTGATAGTGTGCCAGTCGAGCGCCGGGAAGTTCAGCAGTTTTGAGGAATTTCACAAATTGTTGCATGCAGCTATCCTTGCTCTGTCAGACAATTCCAGAATTCGCCAGGTGAAATCGCAAAATTTCTCGGCTTCTCAGGGGGCGTTCAGCAGAATTATATATCAACTGGAACCCTATTCACGGACAGGGGCATCATCCACAAAGAGCGGCACCTGGGCAAGCTGCTCGCCATCAACCAGGCCGTAATCCGTGATCTTCAACCTGGGTATCACGGGAAGGGCCAGAAAAGACAGGGCCATAAATGGATGCTCCACAGTGGCACCCAGGGCCGCAGCCGCCTCGTTCACTTTGCTGTTGCCGGCAACCACTTCCTGCAGTGAAGCAGTAGACATGAGACCAGCGAGAGGCAGTGGCAGTGTGGCTATCACCTTCCCTCGGTCTGCAACTGCCAGTCCGCCGCCAAGCTCTCGCAGACTGTTAACCGCGGTGACCATGTCCGCATCATCTGCGCCAACCACCACTAGATTATGAGAATCATGGGCAACTGTGGAAGCCAGCGCTCCACTGCGCAGGCCAAAACCATGAACAAAACCAAGCCCCCGACGACCACTGCCGTGATGCCGCTCGAACACAGCCACCTTGAGAAGATCATTTTGTGGATCGCTCACCGCCTCACCGTTTCTCTCCACCACTCTGACAATGTCTTCTCCAGTGATCAGGGAGCCAGGAATGAGCCTTATGACGCGCAGCCATTGACCACGGCACTCAATGCGCAGATCCTCTAGCCGTACTGCCGACAGCTTCATGGTAACAGGCAAACCTGCTGTCTTCACAACCATCTCCAGCAGGCAGCCGCCTGCGGCAGCCACCAACTTTCCTGCCTTGTATACTCTGTCGATATGAAACGGCTGCAAAGTTGTAAGTACCAGCATGTCTGCCTGGCAGCCAGGGGCAATGGCGCCCAGCCGGCGAAGGCCAAAATATTCCGCCGGGTTTCTGGTGGCCATTCGAATAGCCATCATTGGCTCAATGCCCAGGTTCATGGCCCGGGAAACCATACTGTCCATGTGCCCCCTGGTTGCCAGCTCTTCCGGATGGCAATCGTCGCTGACCAGCATGCACCGCCGCTCATTTCTAACGGTTACCAGAGGAGCTAGATTTTCCAGATCTCTGGCCTGGCTTCCCTCTCTAATCATTATGAACATACCTTTGGAAAGTTTCTCTTTTGCTTCTGCCAATCGAATGCATTCATGGTCCGAACCGATGCCCGCGCTTAGATAGGCATCGAGTCCAGCACCTGAAAGGCCAGGAGCATGTCCATCAACGACCTTGCCACAAAATCGTTGGATCTTGTCCATGATCTCCGCATCACCTTCAATTACTCCTGGAAAATTCATTACTTCTCCAAGACCAAGGATGCGGGAAAATTGCTGCAACGACTGCAGATCATTTCCGTCCAGTCTGGCACCTGAACTCTCCAGGTGGCTTGCAGGCACACATGATGGCGCCATAAAAAAGACGTCAAGTCCTATGTCCTCAGTAGCCTCCAGCATAAATTGGACACCTGGAAGGCCAGCCACGTTTGCTATTTCATGCGGATCAGCTACCACCGAGGTGGTCCCATGGGGCAGCACGGCCCTGGCAAATTCAGCTGGATGCAACATAGAACTCTCCAGGTGAAGATGGCCGTCAATCAGGCCTGGACAGAGTATAGCACCTGCCAGATCCACCTCTTCCCTGGCTGGCCGCTCTCCAAAGCCGACTATCTGGCCGTCGAAGACTGCCACCTCCGTCTCTTGCAAGACACCTGCAAACACGTCCACTATCTGACAATTCTTGAACAGGAGGTCAACGGGCCTTTTCCCTCGGGCAGCCTCGATACGTTGCTTCAAAGTATCAGTCCATACAGTCATGCCGATCTCTAACTATGAGGGAGGCAAATCTTGCTGTCCACAATAACTGGCACAAAGAAGCGCCTGCCGGATGACCCTATTCTCCCGCCCCGCCAACAACATCAAAGATTATCCACTTGAACCATGGGCAAGCACCGACCCTTTCCCATGTTGGCAGCAGTCTGTGGGCAGAAGGAGAGTTTGCCGCCATGTTTTCTCAACCTGTCTTGCCAGTGATTAGTCCCAGCCAGTCGAAACCCTCGTTATCAGAGAGGCTGTTGGCTGCTGCTGCCGAGGCAAAAGCATTGAGGATAGAGTCCGATGCCGCCTGTAGGCGGCGTGCGCCTGTACCTTCTCTTCTGGCAAGAACCAGTTATGGCAATATAATGGGCATAAACCGCTTTTCTCAGCTGATATTTCAAGAGCAACTCCAGGCAGTTTCCTTAATCCACCTCCTGTCAAGGTCTGCTCCGAGGTTGATAACGATCTACCTGAGCAAAAAAATCGATGAGCCACGTCCTTGCATTGAAGCGGGCCGAGTGGATCACTCCACCTGGGATGTAGTAGCTGTCTCCTTTACGGTAAGTTCGGGTCTCCTCCCCGATAGTAAGCACCATCTCTCCTTGCAGAACAACTCCCCATTGCGGTCCGTGGCTGTGCGGCTTCACCTCGCCTATCGGGCCTATATCAAAAAAAACTAGCTGCTCCTGACGGCCCTGCATCAGGTAGCCTTTAACTCCCGGGAGGGACACATCAATCTCGGGGAGGTTGCGGATTTCCTCTGGGTAGAATTCCTCTTCCATAGCTGCACCTTATCTATCCTTTCGTTTGACATGTAAAGCATGTCTGTTACAATATAAAAAATAGTTAACATGTCCTCACAACAGCCTCGAGAGGGGGTGAGGTGGATGGATCTCAATGAGCGTCTTATCGTTCGTACTATGGAGAGTCCCTGCCGAACCTGCCAACGCCGCAATGAGAACAGAGAGTTGTGCATGCGAGACTGCCGCAAGTTGGAAGAGTTCCAGGATGCCATGATTCAGAGTCATGAACAGAGGATCGTCTGGTTTTCTTCCCGGCTGCGAGCTGCCTGACATGGTGTAATTGCCGAAGCTTTCGCGTTGTTTTGCTCAAATGACAGGTAGGACAGAGTACAGCTCTGTGCCAGGTAGAGGGAGCAATACCTGGCTGCATCCTTAGGATTGTCGTCTTTCAGGAAAGAAGATGTTTGCTCTGGATGCAGGTTGCTGTCCCGACATCAGTGCAAGGTGTTCTCGTGCTCCCATTCATCTGGCAGATAGCGGGACCAGGCATGCTGGCAAAGAGGGCAAGCCAGCGGCACCAGTTCCCCTGGTTCAGCACTCATACCCTCGAAGGCCAGATCAAAATAGAAAAATTCCTTGCATTCTTCACACTGGAAGCGATCCATATCCTCCTGTCCTGTCATTCACCCCTTTCCAGACACTTCCTGACAAGTTGAGCCGTCTGTTTGCAATAGAGAAGCCCTACATGGTCGACTTCTTTGGTTTCTATGGATTCCACTCGCTCACCCACCACCTGGGCAGATTCATTGGGAAGTACCATATTATCAAGTACTGTGTAGATTGAGTAGAGACTTCCGGCCGGCGGGGCCATGACCCCTTCACCATTCAAACTCTGGAGAAGCTCACTGTGCGGCAGCAACTCCCGTGCAGCTTCTCCTACGCCAAATACTGCTAGTTTTGAACCGTTATGAGGACTGCCGAGGGTAACCACATTTCTGACCTTGCTTTCGGAAAAATGGTCCCGCAGATAAGCGCGGATTACTATGCCCCCCATACTGTGGCCCACAAGGTCTACCTGATCACAATCTGCTGCCTCGAGTACTCTGTCGATTGTCTGAGCCAGGGTTTGGGCGTGAACATTGATAGAGCGAAATTTCCCTGGCAGATTCACTGCCTCCAGGTAAGACCACCCCCACTGCCTGAACCATCTCAGATACATGAACCAGGCGGTACGATTGTGATAGAGGCCGTGGACAAATATGACAGGCAGTTGCTCCCCCTTTTGGCGTGAGCCTCCCCAGTAGCTGCTGCTCCAATTGGTAAACCAGCAAGCCACCGCCATCAGGTGGCTGTAAATATTCCAGGTGAACCCTTTGAGAAAAAGAGTAACGAGTGATCCTCGGCCCCGCAGCTTTTCAAGATGGCTGCCATTGGCGGACTCGTAGTACATGACAAAGTAAGTCCAACTCAAAACAGCCACATAACAGAACAACAACAGCCACAACCAGCACATAAGCTCACCTCGATGTAAACGCCACTACTTTTTCATGGTATTCTCGGAGAAAATCCCAGAACAATCCTCGCCCTGTTGATCCAGTTTACAATATCAGATATTTTGTCAATGGTCATATCCTTCAGCCTGAGCTCAGCTTCCTGGGCCAAGTAGACTGTGCCAGGCAGTACTGCTCCATGAAAGGTCCATATCTGCCTGCCAGCAAGAGATCTGCCCAGAGGGCTGTCTCGGGGGCTCAGGCTGTTTGTTGCACAGCAAAGCTGAGGGCAGGCTCTGGAACTAGCCAGAATTACATCTTAATTCTGGTTCCACCTCAAGAAGTTTATCTTCTTTTCGGAAGCACCTCCTCGTCATGGCAGAGAAACGGTTGAGCAATAGTACTTCTTGCACCATCAAAGGCTTGTCAGTCAACCCTCCACTGCTGTTGGCGCCAATGGCTGGCTTGACCCACACAGCCTTCCGTCAACTCGTGGCTGGCTTTGGCGGCTGTGGGCTGTTCTACACAGAAATGTTGAGCGCTCGCGCCCTGCCCCACGAGTCGCCCTCCTCGTCACCATGGCTCAAGAGGAACCACCGTGAAAAGCCCATCATGTATCAACTCCTCGTCACCCGTCCAGAGGAGATTGCCCCGGCCATCCACAAGGTGGAGATGAGCGGCGCCGATGGCATCGATCTCAACATGGGCTGTACTGCTGCGGCCATCATCAAGAGAGGCGGCGGTGTTGCCCTGATGAAGGACACCAGCAGAGCACAGAAAATTGTAGCTGCCGCTCGCCGCGCCACCAGTCTGCCGCTGACCGCAAAGATCCGCCTGGGCTATGCCAGCCAGGCAGCTCATCTGACCGAATTCGCCCGGATGTTGGAGGATACTGGCGTAGACGCTCTGGTGGTGCATGCTCGCTTCAAAGAGGACAGACTGAAACGGCCGGCGAGGTGGCAGCATATTGGCAATCTCCGGGCAACTCTGGGCATACCTATAATTGGCAACGGTGACATCGACTCTCCTGCCGCAGCCTTGCGCATGTTCCGGGAGACTGGCTGCCACGCCGTCATGATCGGCCGCGCAGTTGCCCGTCGACCCTGGCTGCTGCAGCGCATTGCCGCCGAGCTGTTCGATTTTCCCTGTGACAACCTGCAAATAGACCATGCGGCGGTATACAACCGCTTCATCTCTCTCCTGCAAGCCAGTCTGCCGCCCGAATATCAGTTTCCTCTTCTCAAACAGTTTACCTTCTATTTTGCCCGAAACTACAGCTTCGGCCACACCCTCTGGCGCCTGGTGCAGAAGGCCCCTTCCCTCGACGAAGCTCGCATAGTCGCCAACAAGTTTTTCAACACAGAAAAACCTCTACCGAATGTTTGCTGATTCAGGCGAGGCCCAACGGTATCGCCACCCGGCCACTGCTGGCCGCTCCTGTTCGATCACCGTAAATCCGGGTATTCAGGTGGTCCAGCGATTCGACATGCCCTGGGCTCGAGTGTGCTGCGGCAGCTGCCAGATGCCAGGAATGGCCTGGCCACACTGGCGGCACTTCCCTCCACTCAAGCCAACTATCTCAACCCTGTAGCCAGTGCGACTTATCAATCTGTTATTGCAGCGCGGGCAGTTGGTGTTCTCAGCAGGATGTCCCGGTACGTTGCCAATGTAGACATAATGCAGGCCCGCCTGCCTGGCGATCTTCACTGCTCGCTCCAGGGTGGATATCGGAGTCGGTGGCAGACTCTTCAATTTGTACATGGGATAGAATCGGCTGAAATGAAGCGGCACCTGGGTGCCGAGCTCTTTCTTGATCCACTGGCACATGGCGCCTACTTCTCTGGGATCATCGTTCTTGCCGGGAATCATCAGATTGACAATTTCCAGGTGCACTCCCTCATGCCGCAAATATTTGAGCGTTTCCAGCACAGGAGCCAGGGTTCCTTCAGTAATTTCCTGGTAATAGGACTCGGAGAAACCTTTGAGATCTATACAGGCAGCATCCAGGCGCCTGCAGAGCTCCGCAAGGGGCCGCTCGTTCACATAGCCGTTGGAGTGCATGACGTTGAGGATGCTCTTCTGCCTGACAGCTGCGCCTATGTCTTGCATGTACTCCATGAATATGGTGGGCTCAACGTAAGTGGAGGCAACAGAGCTGCATCGCATTCTTTCTGCCTGGCGGGCCACTTCTTCTGGAGGCAGGTGGTAGTTGTAAGTATCATCTGGCAAGGCCTGGGATATCTCCCAGTTCTGGCAAAATTTACAGTCAAAATTACAGCCGGCAGTGGCAAGCGAAAAAGATCGACTTCCGGGCAGCACGTGGAAGAAAGGCTTCTTTTCTATGGGGTCAACATGGACAGCGCAGGGATTGCCGTATACCAGGGAATAGTACTTGCCGTTGTTGTTTTCTCTAACACCGCAGTAGCCTCTGTCCCCATCATCAACTTCGCAGAAGCGGGGACAGAGCTCACAGCGAATCCTCTTCTCTGGCAGAGCAGTAAAATAGGGTGAAACTTTGCGGCCGACATATCCCTTTTCCAGATCTAGAAGGCCAGCTTCTGCGGTAGTCAGGGCCTGAGACAGAAGCTCCACACTGCTACACAGGAGAATGCCCCGGCCGCACTTCTTGAGAAATTCCCGTCTGTTCATGCTGCCCCACATCAGTTGCTCCCCATGAGAGAATCTTGCTGTATTTTTGCTTTGCGCCCGGAATGAAGTCCGAGTGTGACCTAGAACACATCTGCTGCAAAGATGTAAATCTCAGTTTTGTTGTCCTTCCAGGCCTCCTTCTCTAAATAAGCTTTCTGGCAGGTGTGCTCGAGAAACGTCTTCCGGTCCCAGCCCCACTCTGTAGCCACCTGCGGCAGCAGCAGACCTGAGTAGCCGTCCCGGCGTATACTTCCACATTGTGGATGCGCTTCAATGGAGTCAACACAGAGATCTCTATCTCCAGCTCGGGCAGTTCTTCTCTGGTCACTGCTGGAAACCTGGGGTCCTGAAAAGCGGCAGCAATCGCCATTTCAGAAACAGTCTCAATGAGAGGCTGCTGCCCCCTGATATGGCCAATGCATCCTCTCAATTTGCCATGCTTGTGGAGAGTGACAAAAGCACCCATATGTTCATTCAGCTTGGGGGAATCGACCCGCAAGTTGGGCATGGCCTTGTTCAAACAGTGGGCCTCGATGGATTCTCTGGCTATCTTGTGAAGCAAAGCCTTCTCTTCTGGGCTTAGACCCAGATCAACACCCACCTTTTTATCACTTCTGCCCTGCTTCGAATCTTTTCCGGGGTTAGCCCAGAAAGCCGCAGCCATATACCCCACCACACTGCTGCGGTCACCAGTCACGTCACCAGAGTTGGCATAATGAAGCACCCTGCTCTTGTTGGCGCCCAGCTGGCGAGCCAGCAGCATGGCCGTGACCATGGGGCCGCCGCCGCATGCTTCACACTGGTGCTCGGCCAGGCTGTCGCTCAGACCTCTGGCATCGAAGCCGTTCACCTTCTCGAGCACCACACTGTCCAACTTCTTTGCCTGCTCATAAGGATGAAAGTGTGACAGATCCGAACTGGCCACCACCAGTATAGATTTTCCTGCAATACAGTCAGCCAGCGCCTCTGCAAGCCATTGGCAGGTGGCAAAGCTCTGATCACCCATAACCAGAGGAACCAGCTTGAAGTCGGCCAGCACAACCTGCAGGAAAGGAAGCTGAATCTCCAGCGAGTGCTCCTGAGCATGCGCCTCGGGTACGTATCTGATGCGCGGCTCCCGTCCTTCGAGAGCTCTGATAAGATCCTGATCCAGGGGCACAATACCCAGAGGCGTGCGATAGCCGCCGCGGTCGTATACGGAAACCCCTGGGAAATAGGCCCTGTGACTGGGGGCAATAATCACCACAGTGGCAAATTTTCGTTCTGCAAGCAGCTTGTAGCCGTAGGCTGCCACCTGACCCGAATAGCGATAACCCGCATGGGGGGAAATCAGGGCAATGAGATTTCCCTCGATGTGCTGCTCGGGCACGGCCTTCAGGTATCTGTCGATCTCCTGCCGCAGGCGGTCGGCTGTGCCTGGATACCACGTTCCTGCAATTACCGATTCACGGATTTGCTGTGCTTCCATAGTAGGTCCCTCCTTAGCGGCCGCACTCTCCGCGGGCACACATGTGAGAGAAAACAGAAGCATGACCGTCGAAAAGAGCACTACGGTGATGGCAGATGATTTATCCAACATGGTCTCAGCGCTGCCTTCTGGATGTCTTACCTATGAGAGGTCGAGGAGCACAGAGTACGCATTCCACACTGGCGCTGGAACATGAAATCATTCTAATGAATCCCCTCGAGAGCTGTCAACAACAGGATTTCGAATGCCCTTCAAAATAGCTGCCACCTCCGCTATACTTTACCTTGCAACGAGCTCTTGACGGGAACATCATGAAATCCACCACAACCTATCTCGACAACATTGCCATTGTACTTCATCGCCCGCGGTTTCCTGAAAACATTGGCGCAGCAGCCAGGGCAGCCTGCAACATGGGGCTGTGGCGCTTGATTCTGGTGGATCCCGTAAACTGCGATCTCACCCGGATTCTCCGGATGGCAACGCACGCTGCTGCTGAGGTGGTGGAGAAAATGGATGTATACCCAGACCTGGCCGCAGCGCTCAGCTCTTTCAGTTACGTGGTGGGAACTACGGCACGGGTGGGCGGCCAGCGAAGAGAGCTCAGAACGCCCCGCAAGATGGCTGCCGAACTGGTTCCCATTTGCAGACACAATGAAGTAGCCATCGTCTTTGGTCCTGAGGATCGCGGCCTCACCAACGCCGACCTGCGGTTCTGTCACGCCCTGGTAACAATTCCCACCAGCGGCTTCTCTTCTTTGAATCTGGCGCAAGCAGTCATGATCATCTCCTACGAACTGCTGCTGGCCGGCCGCACTGAAGTGAGTGAATTTGTGCCGCGGCTGGCCAATCGTCAGGAGCTGGACGCCATGTATGACCACCTCGAGGAAACCTTCATCAAGATCGGCTTCATCAATCCGGAGAACCCTGACCACTGGATGCAGAACATCCGGCGCTTCTTTTCCAGGGTGGGATTGCGCGCCAGGGACGTAAAGGTAATCCGCGGCATCTGCCGGCAGATCGATTGGTACACGCAAAGGCGCCTCGAGGCTATGGAAAGAAGGCAAAAGTAAAGTAGCTCGGGGACGGTGTTTACAAAGTGTACTTATCTATTTCTACACAATATCTGCGAGACTGGCAACGCAGTCTGAAGTCTGCGCCTACCGACTTGTTGCCAGGAGGTGCGCCAATAGCAGTTACCCCCAGACTCAATAAACCAACCCCACACGCTGCCGGACAAGCTCCAGGGTGGGGATCGCTTTATTCCTTGCCTTTTCCGCGCCGCTCTTTAGAATCTGGCGGATCTCGTCCACGTTAGCGGTCAACCGCTCCCTTTCTGCGCGTGGAGCCCGGAAGTACTCCCAGATCCGTTCAAATAGCTCTTTCTTTACATCGCTGTACTTGAGTCCTCCCTGTCTGTAGCGCTGTGCCAGCTCTTGCTTTTCTTTGTCTTCGAGGAATAAGGAGTATATGGCAAAGAGATTGCATTTATCCGGATCTTTAGGGTCCGCCACGGGTGTGGAGTCAGTCACAATCCTGGCAATTTTCTTGCGCAGGGTCTCTTCGTTCGCAAAAATCTCGATAGTGTTGTTGTAGGATTTGCTCATTTTCCTGCCGTCGATCCCCAGGACCGTGGGGATGTCCGGATTGATCTCAGCCTCAGGGATAGTGAATGTTTCTCCATACAGTCCATTGAACTTCTCAGCGATATCGCGACATATCTCCAGATGCTGCTGCTGATCCTTGCCCACCGGCACCCTTTCGGCCTGGTAGAGCAGAATGTCTGCGGCCATGAGAACCGGATAGGAGAGGAGCCCGTGATTGGGCGCCAGGCCCTGAGCAATTTTATCCTTGTAAGAGTGGCTTCTGAGCAAAAGCCCCACTGGAGTCACGTTGTTCAAAATCCAGGTGAGTTCCGTGACCTCCGGCACATCTGACTGCACCCAGAATATAGCCCTGTCTGGATCCAAACCCAGCGCCAGAAAATCAATGGCTGCCTCCACTGTTCCAGCGGCAAGAAGCGCCCCCTCCGTTACAGAAGTCATTGCATGATAGTTCACTATGAAGCAGTAGAGTTCATTCTCTTCCTGGTACTGGATCATAGGCTTCATCATGCCAAAATAGTTGCCAATGTGTAGATTGCCGGAGGGCTGAATACCGGAAAGCACTCTCATAGTCTTACACTCCTTCTGCAAGTCTTCCACAATAGACATCTCGCTCAAATCAACCTTTTTACTCTATTCTACTCATTATGCAACCCCAAAATCGTTCAGAGTCAAACATGACGGTGACTAGCACGTAGTCCTGCCATAGCTGCCTATCTGCCGGCGCCAACAAAAACCAAGCCCGAATGTTTCAAGAATCATGCCCTGGTTTGATTCAGAAAACATTCGGGCTTGGGAGGTTCCTGATTGCAAGGAGAAGCAGAGAGGCTCACAGCCACCTCAATCGTGGCGGTGCTCCTGACCGCCTTCTCATCCCTGCACCAGCATTCTTCTATTCACCTGGCACAATGCGCAGCCTGGAACTGCCGTATCTCGGCCTCTTCTTGTACCTGCTGCAGGACATACACTTTTGCCCGCAATCTGCTCTCTCGGATGCAGTGAGCAGTCCAGGAATAAGGTAGGCTCTCTCCATTTTGGCCTGATACGGACACTGTCTATTGAAAAAGAACGGACAGGAATCGAGACGATGAGCCAACATGGCATCTCCATCTTTGCTGGTGGTTATTTCAGTAATTTTACGGTTCATTTAAACACCCACTCATCCTGTTGTTGTGGTTGTCGTTGCTTGCCTCCACAAGATCTGCGAACCGTTCATCTCTTGA
>JAFDGZ010000059.1 GCA_019309045.1 Deltaproteobacteria bacterium
ATCAGCCATCTGACAGATCCGGGGCGCTCTTCTCAAGGGTTTATGGAAATGGCTCTAGTGGATACATGGCAGTGGAATTTGATAATGTGTATGTTGGCGAGTCAGTACGAGCAATACCCTGGATACCTTTGCTGCTGCTTGATAATTAATGCCGTGATCTGAATGCAGCCGAACTGCGTTACAAGTGGGAATCCCATTCTTCCATCAAGACTCGAGTCGGTTTTGGGCTCACATCACATGTAGTTGTCGGACTTTTATGGCTGATAGTGGGGATGGTGGGGTGCTATATAAAGTTTCGCAATCATCCAGTTGAGTTTACATGTTGGATCCAGAGATTTTGCGGGGTGAACGGGTCAGAATAATCAGAGCGTTGGCAATGTTGATGTATCTTGTAGGATATTTTAATTTTAGTAATAAGATGAGTTCCATCTAGAAAGAGGTCAGGGATGTGATGATGAGTACCAGTTCAAGACTCTGTTTATGGCCGCTTATCATGGGAGTATGTATAGCGCATTTAACTGGATGTGCTTCAATCAAACCAAATACCCCCTATCCAGCCCCTATCCATCAGGCTTTAGTGAATTATCTACTGACAATGCATTATTAGCACTGGAATTGGGCAAAATCCCCGAAATCCAAGACGGGATCTCTGATGAAGATGCGAAGGCACTAGAAAGGATTTGTGTATTCTACCGAAAGAATCAAAAGGCTTTTGATTCAGCCTTTGAACAAATGTATGAAGCGGGGAAGCCTGAAGTACGAAAATTTTGTACACCTCTTCAAGCGATGTACTGGCTTGCTCTCGATGATAGGCTAGAAGAAATTGATATTTCAAAATACACTCTTTTCGGCTTATTGAATGAGGCATGGTACAAACCCGGCTTTGAATATGACGGAAAGGGTCGGTGGGATCATTTCCGTGATGTTACGGAACGATTAAATAGCCCAGAATTGGTGGATTATTATGAAGGCAGAAATTTCACCTATAAAAGAGTTTCTGGCGCTGGTAAGAACCCCAGATACATATTTAAATATAAAAGGGGCGATTGCTGGTTGTACACGTCTTTCAGTGTATATTGTCTAAGAAAAGGGGGTTATCAAGCACGTGCCATAAGGGTGATCCATGGACAATCTCGTGTTGCCCGTGGCCCTAATCACGTTGCCTGCGAATTTATAGATAAAGATGGAAAAGAGTACGTCTTAGATAATAGTATTAGTGCCTATGTTCGTAAAACAGGCATATATGAGAAGGAGGGTTATCTGAAGATATACCCCTACGTTGGTGTAGGATATTCTACTTACTAAACAAAAACTGCGAAAGGGGGGTGAACTTTTATCTTGCATTTAACCATTATCGGTTGGTGGCAAAATAAAAGTTCACCCCTTTTACTAGCCAATTGCTGGCGGCTAAGGCTAGCGGCCAGTATTACATTGGCGCCATGGCGCAATTGTTTGCCGAAATAGCTATCAACACAGGACAACGCAGGCTAAAGCCTGCGGCTACCAACTCGTTGCCGTACCCCCAACTCCCTCATCCGCCTGGTTGACGATACTGGTTATCAGGTGCACTTTCATTTTGCCATCAACCGTTATCAGTTATCGGGAGAGGTCTAGGCAATATGTCGGTAGGCGCGGGCTTTGGACTTCGTTGCCGATGTAGAGTCAAAAGTTAAAAGAGTTAAAAAAGTTCAAGAAGTTCAAGGGGGTACGGTTATCGATTATTGGTTGTCAGGTCAAAATTTAAAATCAAGGATAGGGCCAGGGTTACGAAGCCCGTTTCGGCATTCGGTCACGGCAATGGTAATAAACCGATATACGCAGCCGACTGGGGAAACGGGCATTGTAACTGCGGCCCTTTGACGAACCTTTTCGCGGCAAGTGAAATGCATATTTCATGAGTTTGAGCACTTGGTTGACAACATTGGAACTGGCAGTAGCTGCCTCTAGAACGACAATCCCTGGAGTTCAAAGCGATAATTCGGTCCGATCGACGATGCTTATTTGGACAGCAAGAGAAGGAACAGTCCGCCGGGATTCATTGTTGAAAGCGGCAGAGAAAAAAGAACACCAAAGTTATTCCAACTGCCGCCATAGTAAGTCATGCCATACAGGGTGGAGCCGCTTATAATCAATGAATCATTCGGATAGGCTCCATCATTGTCACCTCCTGAAAATTCGTGCAGCAGGGAAAAGCCGCTGCCATCTGTCTTGATCCGAAAAACAACCCCCATGTCATTGTCACCACCAGTATTGGTCATGCCGTACAGAGTAGAGCCATTCAAAATCAATGAACCAGGCGGGAGGCTCCCATCATTGCTACCTCCTGAAAATTCGTGCAGCAGGGAAAAGCCGCTGCCGTCTGTCTCGATTCGAAAAACAACCCCATAGTCACTCGCACCACCTTCAGAGGTCATGCCATACAGAGTAGGGCCGCTTACTATCAATGAACCAGCTGGATGGCTCCCATCATTGCCGCCCCCTGTGAATTCATGCAAAAGGGAAAAGCCGCTGCCGTCTGTCTTGATACGAAAAACAACCCCCATGTCACTGTCACCACCATAGTAGGTCATACCGTACAGTGTGAAGCCGCTCAAAATCAGTGAACCAGCTGGATGGCTCCCATCATTGCCGCCCCCTGTGAATTCATGCATAATGAAATAGTCGCTGCCGTCTGTCTTGATACGAAAAACGACCCCCATGTCACTGTCACCACCATAGTAGGTCATACCATACAGTGTGGAGCCGCTCAAAATCAGTGAACCGTTCGGATATTTGCCATCATTCAAACCCCCTGTGAATTCATGCAAAAGGGAAAAGCCGCTGCCGTCTGTCTTGATACGAAAAACAACCCCCATGTCACTGTCACCACCATAGTAGGTCATACCATACAGTGTAGAGCCGCTCAAAATCAGTGAACCGTTCGGATATTTGCCATCATTCAAACCCCCTGAAAAATCATGCATAATGAAATAGTCGCTGCCGTCGGTTTCGATCCGAAAAACAATACCACCATAGTTATTACCACCATAGCAGGTCATGCCGTACAGTGTAGAGCCGCTCAAAATCAGTGAACCGGTTGGATGTTCACCATCACCGGAACTCTTTGAAAAATCATGAACAATGGCGGCACTGCCGTTCGTTTGCAAAGACAAGGAAATGACAGATCTGATGCAAAGACCATATATTGTTCCAGGGTAGCTTTCCCACGGCCGAGACCATTTCCAGGGAAATCCAGCAATATCCTTGTCGGTAAAGGTCTGGCATCGATTTCATTTAGCAAGAGGCAGAACGAGAAGTCTGTTATAGGTTATGGTGTTTGAAAAGCTGCCTTGTGAGCGATGAAAAATGAAAAGCCTAGGAAAAAAGAAACTACCTGTAAACCGGTTAATAAATTATGACGAACGAACAGCAATTTCAATGATAAAATCACCTGCAGCGGGTTTAGAAGAAACATCTTCTCCAGTTATAGCGAAATGCCGTATTTCAGTAACCGTTGTGCAAGCGCCTTCGGTCACGGCAACGGAAATAACCCGATACACGCAGCCGGTTGACGAAACGGGCATCGTAGCCGCGGCCCTTTGACGAACCTTTCCGCGGCAGGATGCCGCTCCCACAAAAGCCAAGGAACTCAACAAACCCAATAAACACAATGAGCCCCCAACCCGTAAAATATCCGTGCTACCCTTACTTTGTGAAACTTATTTTATTGACACAGGCCTGGCGCACTTGCTAAACGAGAAATAATGCTATTGTGGTCAGTTTGTGGCGCCTTACAAAGGCGCAGGTGAACCAACTTCAGCGAGATTGAAACCTTATGCTGTACCTTTCGGAGCAACAGCGCGTCAGCGTACCCAAGGCCGTGCATTGAGCACGGCCATCTCTCCTGTTTCGTTGCTCCGGTTACACCTTTCTGACCCCGTATCCCCCAGATAAACCTGGCAACAGTCGCTTCCGGAAGCACACTTCCCTCTAGCAAGGTGCTACCGGACCCCGGAGCATGAAGGGATTACTTTTTCCCACCATGGAGTAGCTGTTATGGAAATAACTCAGTACGGTTTTCGTAAAAGGATGCTGGATACCCTGTTGACCGCCCAGAGAGGTTCTCGAGACGCGCCGGCCTGGCAGTTGTCCGAGGTAAACCCGGGAATCAGTCATTTGACCACAGATCATGGCCGCTACCGTATCGGCAGGAAAAGAGTACTGGGGCTTGGCTTCAGCGAGTATCTGCTTGGCGCTGCCTACGGATATGTCTGGGACAATCGGGCAGAACGAACGGCCAAACTCGATGCGGAACTTTTCAACCTCCTGGAAAGAGAAAAAACCAGGGGCCGCTTTGCTCTCATAGTTCAGGAAAATCCGGCAGATGAGGACCATGGAGTCAGGCTGCCTCTTTTCACCGTGTTCAAGAGCCCCAGCGGCAAGAGTTTTGTTCTGGAATTCAATGAGAAGGGACTCTCCTCTGAGCCCATGCATGCCTTCCTTCTTCTCTATGGTTACGTCCTGGCAGCTGCAGAATTTTCCATCAGCCGCTACGATGCTGATGCGGATTTTCTTGAACTCGGCTCTCCCAACATTGTCCAGAGACACAGCACAGAACGTCTTCGCAAGCACATCGCCTATCGGGTGAAGGTGACAAGAGAGCTCTGCAATGATTGCCTGATCTGTGTGACCTCCTGCGCAGAGATGAAAGCTGTGCCAAGTACCAAAGGTACGGTGCTGCTCGGTCCTGCTGAGGCCCACTGCACCAATTGCGGTCTCTGTCAGCAAAGATGTCCCCTGCTCACCCCTGTGCTCAAAGAGGAGGCAGCGCTTGCCAATGCCAGCGAGGTGTCAGGAGTACAGGGCGGTGAGCCGCTTATAATCAGCGGCCTGCAGAGTGCGGCTCTAGTGGACTGGTTGGCAAAAAGCAGCGACGATCCCAGTGCCAATCCACTCGTTCAGATGGAAAAGGCGGCGGATATCATCTGGCAGCCCCCTGGAAAAGCTGCAGTGCGGCTGCAGCAATACTCCTGCCAGGCGAGTGAAACCTCCCTCTTTCCCAGACCTCTTCTGATCACCTCGTTCAGCGCCAATGGGTCGTCTTCTTCCAGGACAATACTTCGGCTCCATGCTCGTGCCGTTGTCTTTCTAACCACAGAAACCGGTGCCATGGAGGCCGAAATGGCCCTGGCTGCACTCAAAAGCGGCGCCCGAGTATGGGGAGTTGTAGACCCCGCCCGCAGAGCCGCCGTAGTGGCCGGCAACATTGCCCTGCAGCAGCTCCAGGCAAACGATCACGTTCATGAAGAAGATTCCCTGGAGGATCTGGTCAGTGCCAATGAGGTGGATGTGGTGCTGACCCCTTTCCTCGAAAGGATCAGCAAGAAGGTGCACACAAAGATGCTCGAAAGAGACGGCTCCACAGCAAGGATCATGGCGCCGCAGATTTTCCAGGCCTTCACCCTGGCAAACGATCCCTTGCTCGACGAGCTGCGGCAGGAGCTCCTGGACATTTTCAGTCGCCATCCCGAAGCCCTGGAAGCAGAGGCCCGGCTTGCTCGTTCTTATCTCCAGGACATCGAAGGAAGCTCAGCCCACATTCACGCCCGTTATCGTTCCATGGCCATGGCTTCAGGACACTCGGCCTGTCCCACCTGTGCTGAACTGCAGGTGCTGGCCGTACCTCTCTACATGGCGATCCTTTTCTCTCTGGCCAGAGGAGAGGTGCCAGAGGTGACCTTTACCTGTGAAACCGGCTGTATGAGCGAAACCCTGAACAAGGTCAAGGAAGTTGCCCAGAAGGTCAGAGGTGGACGAACCGTATTTGGCGGCGGCTTTGCCTTTGGCGAGGCAGTGGCTATGGCAGAAGAATTCGGGGTGAAAAGTGGACATTTGCCCAAACAGCGTCGCTATGTGGTGAGTCAGAGCGGCGACGGCGGCTCGGTCATCGGCCTGCCTGCCTGGCTCAATGCCCTGCGCCAGAAAGCTTTTCTGGTACCTCAGCGGCATGCCAATGTGCTGCACTTTATCAACATTACTGACACCCAGGTGTATTCCAATACGGGCGGGGAGTCCTCAGCCTCTTCAATGCTGGGCATGGGTACACTCACAACTCCAATTGGCCAGTTTCTCCTGGGCAACCAGCGCATCCAATGGAATCTCATCAACCTGGCCGCTGAGTTCCCCGGGATTCTTGTGGGAACAGGCCATTCAGCCGACAAGACTGACATGCAGAAGTTCTGGCACCAGGCTGACCTCATGGGGCGCTCGGCCATTCGCTGGGACGTCACACCCTGCCCTGAAACAGGCAAGTTTTTTGGTGAAGACCCCGATCGCCTCGCCATGATCATGGCTCATGCTGGCATGCTGCCCCAGGTGCTATTCGTGGGAAGGCTGCGCAAGAGAACAGCACCCATCAACCCGGAAGACCGCTTCAAACCCTGGATGCAGTGGCGGAACAAGCCGCGGCCCATACTCTCCTGGCTGCAGCACGACCGCCGCTACTCTGCCCTGTTCCACCGCGATCCTCACAGTGGAGAGCTGCAGCCGCGAAACGCCGCGGTTTCTCTGGTGGTAGCCCTGCTGGAGCGCTATCGAGACCAGCTCAATCTGGAGATCGATCTGGAAAGCAGACTGGTGCGCCAGGCCGAAGACCAGGTGGAAACCTTCTTTCAGCACCTGCAGCAGCAGTGGCAGCGAAACCAGCATGACCTCGATCTTTTTCCCTATCGTTTTCTCTTTGATGCGACTGGAGAATTGAAGCCTGAATACAGAGCAAGCCTCAAACATGAAATGACAGAGTTTATTCTCAATGGGGAGGCGCTAAGGCAATACCAGGATGCCAGGGCAGCTGCTGCACCAAAACAGAGCCGTCTCCTCCAGGAGCTCCACGAGCACCTGCAGCGTATTGAACCGCTGCTCCACACCCAGGAGGAACTGCCCCCGGAAGAAAAACAGGTGCTGGAAAAAATCGCCACTCTAGCGGAGGATCTGCAAGAATGCGGTCAGGAAAGCCTGGCCCGCATAGAAGCTGCACTCCAGCAAACTGGTGATGCGGCGGCAGCCACAGCCGAGGCAGCGGCGAGTGCGCCAGCGAACAACGGCCTCTACCGTGTACTGGACCGACTCCTTGAAGACAGGGCCCTGGCAAAACAGGCTGAAATTCTACAAGCAGCACAAGCAGCGAGACTGCGCCACAGTTTTCTGGAAAAAGGCGGCCTCATTCAGGCCACCTCATCGGCTGGAGATTCCCTGGAGCGGGCAAAACTTCGCGGCGTTATTCGAGAACTTGGCCCTTTTGCCATTGCCGTTGCCAGTCTGGCAGGAGAGCGGGGCATCGCCATAAACCGCATCTTCTCCAACCTGTTTACCGCCAAGGGCGCCTGGGCAGGCATGGCCTGGCAGTTTGGCTCCTCCAAGCGAGGCACTCCGGTGCTCTCCGCCACATTCGTCAGTGCCGAACCCATTGAACGCAAGGACGCCATGTACAGCTTTCCTTATTTCATCCTGACAGTAACCAATTATGGCGATCTCAAGTCCAATCCGGAGCTCTTCTTCGACAATCTCGACCCGGAGGGCTACCTCATAATCAACAGCCGCAAGGCCCCACAAGACATCAGAGAAGAATTACTGCACAGCTATGATGCAGACTTGCAGCAGCTGGTAGCCCAGATTGCTGAAAGTCCCGCCCCGCGGGCGGAGTTGGCAGAGTGGACGAGTCAAACCCTGTATCAGATGAGCTACCACAGTCTGCCGTCTGAACAACAGAGACAGGTGCGCAAGTGCCTGGCCATGGCCCGGGCCAACCTGATCAGTGTGGACATGGAGGGCATCATTCAGGAAGTGACCGGCTCAGAGCGAGCTGTGGCCAACCTGGTGGCTGTTGGTCCCATGTTGAAGGCCCTGCAGCACCTGGGGCTGCCTTTAGATCTTGACACAGACCTGCAGCCGCTGCTTTCGGGATTTCCCGGAGCAGTGCTCAAGAACAAGACTCTGCTCGAGCACTACCTGAAGGCCATTCGGATTGCCATCAAGAAATCTCAGGGATTCCCGGCGGCCGCGCCCCGACCCCTCTCGGTTGAAGAGAAACCCCTGCCGTCTGCTGATCCGGGCACACACCTGATGGCCATGGGCGGCACTGTGGCCGGCATGGTGCTGAGCCAGCTGGCCACAGCTGAACACCCGCTTTGCTATGTGGGCTTCCCCATCACCCCGGCCGGCAATCCCTTCTACGCCATGGCCGAGGCTTTTGCCAACGGCCATCCCTACATCTATGTTGATGAGATGAACCCCTCTGAAAAAGTTGCCGCCGAAAAACTCATTGGCATTGCCAGAACCGGAGGCATGCTGCCTGTGACCTTTACCGCCTCCCAGGGCTGGAGGTTGTTCACCGAGATTATTCCACAGTTTGTAGGCGCCAGACTCGAAGGAATCTTTCTCATTACCAAGCGGGCCCTGGCTGCCCCTGCTCTGAATATCGAAGAAAGTCATACAGATTTTATGAGCTTCCGGGACGACGGCGGCATCATGCTCGCCCCCAAGAGCGTACAGGAATACGTGCCAGCCCTATACCTGGCACGTTTGATGACTCACTTTGCCAAGCTGCCAGTCATTCTCTCCATAGGAGGCATCACCGACACTCACAAGATCGGCCTCATTCGAGTGCCTCCTGACCAGGCAGTGCGCAGCTGGCTTGCTGAGGTGTTGCAAGACTTCGACTTCCTGGAGCACAAACTCCTGAATCGTCAGGGGGACATCCTAGTGCACGGGCCCAGCGCCACTGCCGAATTCTACCAGGAAACCCAGTCTGAAGTGGAGCGAGCTCACAGGGCTGCCATGGAAGTGATGCCTTACGCGGTGCAGGCTGTAAAGAAGCTTACAGGCTACACCTTCGATGAGCTGGAGACGGCCGTTGCCGGCAGTGAAAAAGAAATGAGGACTGTCCTGGTTCTGCAGGGTTCCCTCTATCCCAATGCGGTCGAGGCGGTCCGCGAGCTGGAGGCAGCTGGCTGGCGAGGCCTGGGGTGTCTGTCGGTGCGCTGGTTCAACCCCTTCCCCACAGAAAAGCTGGCGCAGGCCCTGCGGCAGGTGGAGCGGATAATCGTCCTCGATCGTTCAAATAGCTTTGGCTCGGAGCCGCCGCTCGCCTCCCGGGTGCTCAACCTGCTGGTCCGCAGGGACCGGGGTGCCAGGCCCATTGTGCAACTCCTGGTGGGAGGTCTGGGCGGCAGGGAAATAACGGTGGCCGAAATGAAGGACATCTTGACCTTTGCCCACCTCATCCTGCACAGACCACAGTCGGGTGAGAAGAAAATGCTGAAAACCCTGCTCCACCAGGATGCGCACCTGCAGACCATGCTGGAGGAACTTGCAGCGCTGCAGCAGCGCACCATCGAGCGCCACACCAGAGTGCCGCCGCATCTGCGCCGCGCAAGCAAAGTCTCCAGCGAACTGCAAAGCCGCAGACGAATCCTGGTGCAACTGCTCGGCCAGAAGCAGTATAGCAAATTGCTGGCCAACTATGGCGCGGTCGGCTTTGTGGGAGCGAAGGAGGCCCTGGGAGAAACAGAACTGCTCAAGAGCACCATCTGCCGCCTGGAAATTCTCGCTGCCAGGAAATATCTGCAGGCGGGGACGGCCGATCCGCGGCGTGCTCTCATTCTTCTACACTACAGCAGTGAGGTTGAAGACTGGCAACTGGCTGCCGGCACTTTCAGACGTCTTTTCGAGCAACAGGCTGCTGCCAGCGGCACCATAACCGCGAAGCTCCTTCACTCTTACAGCGGCAAGCTTGCTCGCCTGGATCTGCCGCCCAACCTCCTTGCCGCAGTCCCTGAGGAGGCAGCTCTTGCGGCGACGCCGGTCCAGCCAACAGACGAGCAAGCGAGCAGCGACACCCTCAGCCCTGCAGCTCTCGAGACGACAGCTGAAGACGCAGGCGCTGCTGACCAGCAGCCGCAGCTCAGCCCATCGGTCGGGGAAATGGAACTGATACGGAGCATCATGTCCCAGTTGGTCCACGAAGATGCAGCTCGAGGCCTCTGCTACAATCCAGAGGACTTCATCAGAGCACTCAGCAATCTTCTCATCAATGACTCACGTTCTCAGCTCCATGACTGTGCCAAAAGTGGCAACAGTCAGCTGGTTGCTGCTTACCACCGTCTGTACGAACCCTTTATCTACCGCACCATGCACAGAGAGATTCTCATGCAGAATCTGGCCCCTGAAATTGAAAAAATCTTTGAGGGCGAAGGCGCCAATGCCATAGAGCTAGTGCTTCAGGGTGCCATGATAGAAGCCCAGGCAAAAGCCGCCGCTGAATTGCCTGCGGACTCGCTCATTCAGGTGGGGCTGCAGGCGGTGAGAGCTTACCTGCAGCAAAGGGTGCTGCCTGGACAGCCGAAGAGACCGGCTTTCTACCTGGACTATTTTACAGCGGTGGCAGAGCCGGAACTCAGAGAAAAGGCGAGGGAAATGTTGGCCCAGGGACTCAGGCGCAGCACAGCAGCAGCCTGAGTCCCTGTAGACTGACATTGGAAAGGAGACAGTCTGCAAACGGTCGTCAGCAGTGTGCAAGTGCCGGGGACACTTGACTGGACCCGAACTGCAGCGGGGGACAACAGGTTCCGCAGACAACCGCCCACTTCCACTGGGCAGTTGCTGCACTTCGTGACAGCAGAACAGCAAGTGAAGAATGATTAAAAGGATCTTCTCATGGCTACAGTGAAAAATGGTAGACAGCAAGGTGGCGCAGTGGATCACGCCTCACTTTTTGACACGGTTGACCACTTGATGGCAACTCAGGAAGATCAGGAACAGCGCCGGAAGAATCTTCATTCCAGGCTTGTTGATCACAGCAAGCGAGCCGCTGCCAGCCCCAGAGTCACAATCCCTGGACTGGAGATGTTGGCCAGAGAACGGCAGCAGGCCAGGAGACAGGCTCGCAGACGCACCAGGGAAAGGCTCAATCAAATTTGCAATGGCTTGTTTGTCTGGGAACCCCCTGTTGCCGACATAACCGAACTGCTCTCCAGACATTTGAATTCCCTGGAGGAGAGCGACTGGCAGCTCCTGCACGGCAATGGTTTTTCTCTAGAGGAGCCGCTCCTTTTTGAGCTGCGCTCGCTGCTCACTCGAACCGACGGCCGCGATACCCTTTTCATTGATGAACTGACAGCACAGGTGGTATTCGTCCAGCGACAGCCTGTGGAAATCCACTTCTGGACGGCGCTTTTCCTAGAAGTGGAGCGCTGCCACCGAGAAAAAGTCATCGACCTGCAGCAGCACGAGGAGACTCTCGAGCATGTGAAGCGCCGCCTCGAATTTGGCGGCGTGCTGCGCAGTTACCGGGAATTCATTATCTACACCGAGGCTGCCCTGGAACGGTGGCCAGCAGAGAGCGATCTGACTGATCTGAGTACGGAACTGGAAAGAGAGCTTGCTGGCCGCCTGAACACCAATCTTTTTTCACAGACCAGTTTGAGCCTTGCTCTGCGTGCCGTGCTCGAATGCCATCAATACTGTAAAGCCGAAACCATTCCTGCTGACCAGAGGGCACGGCTGCAGCTGTTGCGACTGAAGCGGGAGATCTTTACCCTGGAAGATCTCATGCTGCTGCTCTTCGATTTCGTCTTCACAGAAAGACGGATACCCCCGGCATCCCTTGTGCTCGACATCCTGCAGCAGCAGGGATTTCCTATTGAGCATCGTGATTTCAGAGACACCTACCGGGCAAATCTCATTGTGCCCCTGGAAGATTCCTGGAAAGTTCGCCGGCAGCAATTCTACATTGCCACCCCTCTGCAGTCTTTGAGTGGGGATATGGACCTGGATCTCAATCAGGGCCGTACAGTGCTGATCGACCTGCTCCAGAAACAACAGCGGTTCCTCGGTGGACAAGCCTCAGCTTACTTCCAGAGCAGGCAGCGCCCCCTGCCCCGAAGTGACGTCCTGAAACAAGCGGCGGCTTTTGTCCTTTTCTGGGAGGCTGCAGCTTTTCTCGGCGACAGGGGCTTTGCCGGCCTGAAGCAGCTGGAATTGGCGGAGCTGCTCACCAGAACGCGGAGTAGTCTGCCCGCTGGCCTGCGAAAACTTATCAGGCCTCGCAAAGGATACGAGTTCAAATCAAGGAGCGCCTTTAATGCTTATCTCGAGCGCTGCGGCCGCTCCCTGCTCACTCCACTGCAAGAGATGCAGGCCACAAAGCAGGTAACCAGCCCACACCATGCGGCCATCCTCATGAAAGTGGCCCTGCTGGCAGGACTGCCCTGGCAGGGTCCGCTGACAGAGTGCCCGGAGCCCCAGGTTGTGGCAGCCATTGCTGCGGCAGACCCCTGGAAAGCGCTGCAAGAGTATGCTGCCACGGTTGGTCTGGACTTGATAGGAGCAGCGCCGACTTCCGTTGCCCAGCTCGAACATTTGCTTGCCGATGCCATAGACCGCCAGGAGGTGTTGGAGCGGGCCCTGCAAAAATTCCCTCAGCAACGCCGCCGGGAAATCAGCCAGGAGCTGGCTGCCGTGTTTGCCGACTCGTGCCGCCGTCTTGCCGCGGTAATATACCGTCTGGCTGTGGCAAGAGCGCGAGGCAAGGCGCAGCTGCCAAGGCTGCAGGCTCCCGCCGCTGCCCTGACTGATCTCATAACCTTTCAGGTGCCCACTTTACCGCAGATGGAATCTGCCGCCCTGGAGGCAGCAAAAGAGCGCATACGAGGCGAAGGCTTCCAGGGGCTGCTGCCCTCTTATCGCCCCATAGTATTGAGCCGCCAGGAGCTCACAGCTCTGGCCAAATACCATCTGGCTCAGCTCATCCAGGAGACCTCTTCATCCAGCGCCAACGGAGGCAGTGACCTGCAGGCGAGGCTCAGCAAGGCCCTGGACAGCTATGACATTGCTCCCATCGTTCTCGAGTCGGAGCATCTTTCTGCCTTCCTCTTGAATATTGTTCACCCTGAAGACCGCGGCGATCCTGAAGAATGGCTGCAGCTGCAGACCCAGCTCTATCAACTGCTGCCGAGAACAAATTGCGGTGCTTGCGGCTTTGGCACCTGCTTCCAGTTCGCCGAAGCACTTTTGCAGGCAAGGGTTGGTGCTGGCGGCTGCCATCAACTGGAGGCTGGAGATCGGCACCTCCTTGAACAGCGGCTGCGAGAAATGCAGCTCGACGCTCTGCCCAGCTCACCTCACGAACTGAGCAGAGAAGAACAGCACCTGCTCAAGGATTTCTTCATCACTGAGAATGTGGTCAGCCGCATAAAAACTCTCCAGTCGCACCAGAGACACTACCAGCAGAATGCCGCTAAACTTGCACTGTTCAAACGCCCTGATCCTGAAAACTTCTACCGCCATCTGGTCAACTACCTTGGCCGCGAGGCAGCTGAACGGTTGTCACCGGAGGAGAGAGCTTTTCTAGAACAGCGGGGCCAGGCCCGCGTAGAGGCAGCCTGGCAGAGCCTTCGCCGCGAGCGCGACTGGCTTTTCCTGGAGCTGCGCTGGCGCCAGAGCGCCGCCAGACAGCTAGAGTATGACCCCGCAGTAAAGAGCCAGCTCTTTTACAGCAAAAAACTATTCTTGAATCAGCTTTCCTCGACTGACCGCTCTCTGGTGCTCAACCGCCGGTTAGAGCTCTACATGGAAGACTTTGCCGAGTGGTGGAATGGTGATCTGCTGCAAATGAGTGATCCAAATTATCAAATCCAGGACTGGGACGATTTCAGCAAGGTCATCAAGAATGCCTACTGGCACCAGGAGAACACTCCTGCGGCAGGAAATATTTTACTGGAGCTCCTGCAACAGGTGGAAAGCGATCGGCCCCTGGCCCAGGAGTGCCGCCGCTACCTGCAGCGCTACGTCCACGGCCTAGCCGGCCTGGAGTACCAGCAGAACAAGAAAAATAGACAGCAACTGGCGGCCATTCTTCAGAACCGCTCCATCCACACTCACCAGCAGCTCGAACTGCTCCTGGTAGACTACCTGAGAAGTCTGCCGAGAGCCCTCAGATATGGGGCCAAGGCCTCGCCAACCAGGGCGGTTCTTGCTGCCTTCGAAAAGTTCAACCTGGCGAACGTGCAGATTGCTCCTGAGCTGCGCTTTGTCTGGCTGGAGCTCCCTGAAGACGTCCGCCGTTCGCTCGCTGCTGATCCCCAGGTGGAAATTGCTGAACTCAGCCGCTTCCAAGCCGCGGCCGCAGGGCTGACATGGGCTGAAATGGATACCCTGCGAGCCGCCATCATCAGGGGTTTGCTCTCTGCTGCCTGGCAGAGGCTCAGACAAGAACATCAGGAGGCAAACCTCCTCACTGATATGTTTACCGGCAAGGGCGCAGCTTCCAGATCGGACTCTGCAGATTCAGGGCAGCACAGACTGCCGTTGATGCCAGGCATGCTCCGCTGCTGGCTGCGCCAACGTTTCAGCAGAACTGCCCAGAATCTCGCAGAGGTGAGAAAGGAGCTGGACCGCCGCTTGCAGGGCCACCCGCAGCTTTACAAGGATCTGCTCGAGGAAGCTCTCAACGATCTCATCAGACAACGTCTCAGTGTGGCTGTACAATTTCAAGAAAGCGGCTCAAGTAGAGAGCACGACTTTGAACTGCTCACCCGCTGGATAGACAAGGAGATCCGGCGCAAGATGAGCATGGACAGAGAGCGGCTGCTGCGCTCCCTCTTTGTGCTCGCCAAAATGGAAGGAAACCTTGACAGCCTTACTGCTCTCCTGCGCGGCATCAGAGAAACCTCTGACATTATTGAAGCTGCCTGGCTTCGCTTTACTGAAAACCGGGCTGGCCTGGCGCCTCTACCCGAGCTGCCCCAGGGGAAGATCGGTCTGCGGCTGGCCTTTCTCAAGGACAAGAGCTCGCTCGGCGAATATCTGCGCCATGGGGTGCCTCGAGGCGAAAAAAAACAAATCGTCGCTGCCATGGAGGAGCTCATCATCCATATCCGCTTTCATATCCTGGCAGCCCCGCAAGAGCGGCCAGAGCCGGAAACCATTCTGACAGCCATGCGGAACCGGGGCTACACTCTCGATGGCATCGACAGCGAGGCCCTGCTGGCTCGCATCCGCCTCGAACTGGCAAACAGGAGCCATTATCAAGACGACAAGATTCGCATTTTTACCACTGCCATCGCCCACAACCTGGCCGCTGAAAGTCCTGTCCTGGCTGAAGCCGAGAGACAGCTGTACAGAGAGCGGGCAAATATGCTTGCTGTGGGGCAAGACAGGCAAAACAGAAAACTGGCAGACATCTGCAGCCTTCGCGGGGTGGAACTGGCCAAAGTGAAGGAAAAAATGTACTACCAGCTCTCTGAACTTCTGGAACAGGAGCGGGTGACCTCATTTCAGAAGCGCATCACCCAGATTGTGGCCCAGCTGGACAAGAAACGCCGAGAAATAGGCAACGGCTGGCGATACGGCAAAATCGATCGCCGGACGATCTTCTATCTTCTGCGCACCTTCCAGAAGGAGGCTGCCGCCTGCAGCTGGTCCGATTATCTCACCTTGCTCAGAGACCACTACCTGGAGCCCATGAAGGACCTGGCTCTGAGCGGCCATCCTGACACCGCCGACTTGCAGCAGCAACTTGTCCTGCGAGTGAGCAATGCTCTGGCCGTCGATCTTGTCAAACTGGAAGAGAACGCCAGAAAAGAAGCAAAGGAAGAACTGGAAAGAGCCCTGGCCGATCGTCTGCACCAGGTGACAGAGCTTTTTCACCAGTATGAGAACCCCAAAAAAGGCGAACATATGGGAGAATCGTCATGACAGTTGAAGGAATCATCGGCTATTTACTGCCAATGGAGGTACCCCCTGCGAGGAATCCTGAAGAAGTGGTTGAGTTCGACCTGGCACAAGAGCCCGCAGAGCTCCTGGACGAGCTCCCCACCTCCAGACGCTCAAAGCTTGCCCGGACCATGGAAGCGCTGCAAGCTCAGCTGCAATGTCTGCGCGCTCTGGCACCATACACCTCCATCAACAGGGTGCGCCTGGCGGCAAACCTGCCTTTCGCTGCGTTTCTGGACAGCGACCAGCGGGTCAACCTCTCCCTTGAAGCCCTCAACATCTTTCGCCAGGAAACCATGTGCCTGGCAGAGTATGTCAACACAGTTGCCCTGCTTCCTCGGGCAAGAGACCGCCGACTGCCCCCAGCAATGGCAGGACTGGCCCTGGAGGTGGCAGCTATTCGCTGCTTTCTTGATCGGCTGCGCACAATTGCCGGGAGCAGCAGATTCAACCGTTTCTTGGCCGCTTTCGCAGGCAAGGGGGTGGACCCCGAAGGATCGTGCCGTTTGATGCTGGAGGTGTTTCTGCAGCGGGACGACTGGCGCGAGCGAGATCAGGTGGACATGGTACTCGAGCACCTCGAAAAAGTTGCCGCACCAGATACAGCCTGCGGCCTGGCACTGAGCTCTCTCAAAGGTCTGCTGCAGGATGAGCCACTGCTGTACGAGAATGCCATTTCCGGCTTGATCAGTGAAGCCAGAGGCTCCCTCGGCGACCTGCCCACAGCCAGGAAAAGCCTTTTGCTCGAGTCCAGTCGAGGCAGAAATCGCCTGGGGCCCGCCCGTTTCCAGCTGCTGCTGAAGGCCCTGGCTCGTGCCCTCCTGATTCCTGCTGAGCACATTG
This sequence comes from Deltaproteobacteria bacterium, assembly GCA_019309045.1. Classification (NCBI taxonomy): domain Bacteria; kingdom Pseudomonadati; phylum Myxococcota; class Myxococcia; species Deltaproteobacteria bacterium. The sequence goes on from JAFDGZ010000059.1 coordinate 16,594, forward strand.
GCCGACTGCCCTCCTCGCTGGCAAGAAAAGATGCCGCTGGCAGCTGGAGTTATCTCCAGGATCTGGCTCGCAGTGCTGCTGACCAGGAAGAACGCTATCTGGATCTGAAAAATTACGAAATGGCCTCCCTCTATTTGCTGCCTGAGGCCAAGCCCGCAGATGAGGGCCACGGCGCCTTCATCCAGCACCTCATTGAAGATACGCAGGCCTACCGGCGCATTCTTGCCGTCTTTTACGCCTCAGCGGACATGCAGCTCAGTGCCCTGCAGAAAGAAATCGATCTCTTCAACCGCATGCCTGAGCATGCGCATCACCAGGTCTCCTATAGAGAAGATGAACTTCCCCGGCTTCTGAAAGCAATCTTCCTGCGGCCGGACGTGGTGCAGGCTTTTGTCCACCGGGAGGAAAAGAAGAGCATGTACCATGTCCTCGCCGGCCTTGGTAAGATGGCTTATCTCCCCAGGGTCCTTCACGAAGTGCACAATACCTTCGGCTATGTTACCCCTGAGGTCTTTTCTCAGATCGTCAAGGTGCTGGAACTCGACCCAGCTGCAGTGATCAGAGTGCTGGCTTCTTACAAGGAATTCACTGCAGACCCAAAAGGGCATATTATTATCTATGTCTGCAAGGGAACCGCCTGTTTTCTTCGGGGACAACCTCACATTTCACGGGCTCTCTCTGAACAGCTGCAAGTGGAGCGCGGCCAGGTCTCCGACCAGGGCATCCAGTATCTCGAAATGGACTGCTTTGGTGTCTGCCATCTGGCGCCTGTCATCAAGGTGGGGCAGAGTTTTCTGGCAAACATGACCGCCGAAGACATTCCTGAGACCATTGCCACCCTGTTGCATGGGGTGTCCTATGAAAACCGTCTTGCCTTTCTCAACAGGATCAAGAAGATGTTGGCGCCTGGCTGGGCAGTCTCTCCTGGAGCCAGTCTGCAGATCAGCCAGGTCTACAACTTTCCTGCTGAAATCATAGGCAGCGAGATCAGTCTCAGTGCAGGTGGGGAAGTATATGCCAGGAATAACGGCCGCAGCCAGCAGCTCGGTACTCTGGTGTCGCGTAGCCTATCTTTTGACTACCGCTCCATTGACGGCAGTCAGGACGTGGGCAGTCTGGTAGTGGATGAGACCGGCCAGATACTCGAAATTATAAACTATAGTGATCCAGCTCTCAGCGCGGAGCTCAACAAAACCATAAAACCTCGGGCTCAGGTCGTGGAGGGTCAGGTAACAGTGCGGCGCAACGGTGACAGCCAGTCCCTCGGCAAAGTGAACGGCAATACCGTGGTAATCAGACGAGGAGAAAAGAAGTATGCCAGCATCACCTTCGGGGGAAAGGTTTGCCGGCAGCCGCCAGAAGAAGAAAAAGGCATCCCAAGCTATACCATAAGCGGGGAGCCAGCCGACTTTGTCTCCCGACAGGATCGACTCTTGCTGGGATTCGTTTCTGAAAAGGGCGCAGAAAACATCGATATCTACGAGAAGAATGGCGGCTACCAGGCTGTGCGGCGAATTCTCGGCGTAGAAGACGGCCGTCGCTGGTCTCCAGAAGAGATAATTGCTGAAGTGAGCAAGGCTGGCCTCAGGGGCAGAGGCGGTGCTGGCTTCCCCACAGGGCGCAAGTGGCAGGCCCTTTACCAGGCCGAGCCAATTCTTGAAAAAGGCGACGAGGTGGCCGCACCTTACAAGCTCATTGTGGCCAACGGCGATGAGGGAGACCCGGGAGCTTTCATGGATCGTACACTGGTGCAGGAGAGGCCCCATCAACTCCTCGAGGGGATGATTATCGCTGCCCTCGCTGTGGCAGCGCGCTTTGGGGTGATCTACCTGCGCAAGGAATACGAGGATGCTGTGCGCCGACTGGAAAATGCTCTTTTTCAGGCCAGGCGTCGCGGCTACCTGGGAGAGAACATTTTCGGTGTGGAGGGGGTTCATTTCGATATTGAAATCAGGCTTGGAGCAGGGGCCTTTGTGGCTGGGGAAAAACGGGCCATCATGCGGGCCATTGAAGGCAAGCCAGCTGAACCAACGTTTACCGCGGTTTCCAACACCAGGCGGGGTCTCTGGGGGAAGCCCACCCTGCTCAACAATGTGGAGACCTTCGCCAACATTCCTCTCATTTTGCAAAAGGGCGGCAAGTGGTTTCTGAAGCAGGGATACGGCGTCAGCGGCGGCAGCAAGATATTCTCTGTTGCCGGCATCGTCGAACAAACCGGCCTGGTGGAAGTTCGTTTCGGCCGCACCCTCAGAGACGTCATTGAAATTTGCCAGGGAATCAAGCAGGGCAAGAAACTTGCCGGCGTTCAGATTGGCGGTCCCTCGGGCGCCATTCTCTCCCTCACAGGCATCCGCGAGTATCTGCTGGACTCGCCTCTCGACTTCGACACTTTTTTCTCAGTAGGAGCAATGCTCGGTTCTGGCGGCCTGGTTTTCCTGGGTGAGGATGACGATGTGGTCAGATTGGCCAGACACTTCACGGACTGGCTGGCAGAGGAATCCTGTGGTCAATGTCCCAGCTGTCTGCAGGGCCTGGTCTCCCTGGGAGAAACTCTTGACGCTGTCCTGCAGAAGGAGGCTTACAGCTCCCACATTCATACCCTCTGGAGCAAGAGTGATTTGATCAAGGCCGGGGCTCGCTGCGGCCTGGGAACCACTGCATCCAACCCGGTCACCAGCGCTCTGCGCTTTTTCCCTGTGTGGTTTCTCCATTACCTCCTCGGCAATGAGAGAGTAAACAAGCTGGAGCTCCTGCGGACCCTGGAAGCGCTGCACCTGCTGAGTCGGCAGGATATAACTGTGGTCAGGGAGCGGAGACAGGTGACAGTTGGCCATCTTTTCTTGCTGCGCAAGCGCTTTATCCCCACGGTCTATGCGGAACTGCAGCGTATTGATCAGTACCGTCCCCCTCAGGAGCGTCGTGCCAGCCATTTTCTCCATCTCCTGGGTCTGGAAGAGTGGGAAGTGGGCAAGCGCGATGTGGCTCTCGAGGTTGACCTGGCCGAAATATCTCGTCATGAAGAGTGTCTCAAGGAGGCAGTATAATCTGGCGGCAGTTCTCTATTTATTCCACACTCACTGGGCTGCCGCGGAGCCGTGCTGCTGGGCTTGCCTTCGCAAAGGGAAAGACAGGCCAAACATGTAAGTGGGGAATGGCCCACCTGGCCTACCTTGCATCCGGACTCGATTGCAGGGATGTACAGATGGTGCCGCCTTGTCCGTCGACACGGCCAATCTCACTGAGAAGTCTCATTGGAAAACTCTAGGGCGCAGGGCGCCAGGGGTCCTCAGGGAAGCTGTGTCGGCCAACTTTTATGAACAGGGAGGTGTGATATGACATCTAGGGAAAGGTTCTACTTCCAGTCCTTTGCAGAAGTCGCCAAGGCGGTGAACTCCACCCTCGATCTTCGGGAAGTTCTCAATCTGCTGGTCGAGGAGGTGGCTCGCATCATGGAATTGAAGGCGTGTGCAATTCGCCTGCTGGATTCCAAGAAGAGGACTCTGGAGCTGGTGGCTTCCCATGGGCTCAGCGAGAATTATCGCAACAAAGGGCCGGTAGATGCGGACCAGAGCATTAAAGACGCCATGGAAGGCAAGACCATCAGCATTTACAACGCCATAGAAGATCCACGCGCACCGTACAAAGAACAAGTGCAGCAGGAAGGCATCAGCAGCATCGTCTCGGTGCCTCTGCGCATAAAGGGGCGGGTGATCGGCGTAATGAGGCTATACACCGAGAGGCCGCGCGAGTTTGCCGAAGATGAAATCCAGTTTGTCGAAGCCCTGGCAGAGATGGGTGCCGTGGCCATTGAAAATGCCAGGATGTACGAGGGCATCAAGCAGGATTACGAGCGGCTGCTGTCATTCAGAGAGGTTGCCAAGGCAGTCAACTCCACCCTCGAGTTGCAGAAGGTCCTCGATCTGCTGGTAGACAACATGATTCGCACCCTTAACCTCAAAGCCTGTGCCATCCGCCTGCTGCACGGCAAACGCCGGACCCTGGAGCTGGTTGCCTCCAGAGGCCTCAGTGAGAACTATATCAACAAGGGACCTGTGAACGCCGACAAGAGCATCGCTGAGAGTGTAGAGGGCAAGACAGTGGCGATCATCAACGCCCAGGAGGACCCCCGCATCCAATATCAGCAGGAAGCCAAAGTAGAGGGCATCACCAGTTTGCTGTCCGTTCCTCTCACCATCAAAGGCAATGTGATTGGCGTGGTGCGCTGCTACACGGAGCAGCCGCGTGAGTTTTCCGAAAGTGAAACTCATTCAGCCGAGGTTCTGGCCGAAATCGGCGCCATTGCCATCGAGAATGCCAAGATGCACCAGAGAATAAAACAGGACTATGAGAGCGTCATGAGCGACATCTACGACTTTGTGGGCTACCGCCGCAGCATTTGAGGCAGTTCTGCTGGCTGTTCATTGCGAGTACGGCTGCAGCAAAGCGAGCGCCTCTTCTCTTGAGGCCAGCCGAATCTTGGGGAAAAGCCTTTCACAGTCCTCATATTTCAAGCTGTCCACCAGACGGTTGACTGCAACTTCTTCTTCAGCATGAGGAGCGATGGAATCGCCGGGCAGCAGCTCTTCTTTGCCAAGGAGTTTTATGTAAATGAGACTGCGGGCAGCGAGGAGGCTTTCCTGCGCCTGAGTCAGCCCTTTTCCGAAAACGTAGTGCAAGGTGAGCAGGTCTCCGGGTCCGAGATTGCGCCG
>JAFDGZ010000060.1 GCA_019309045.1 Deltaproteobacteria bacterium
CGGCTTGCAAGTGTGTGAACTGACACCTAGAATCGCTGTGGAAGCATGCAGTTTACCTGGAGAATTTCACAAAGATCCAGCCGACAGGATCATTGTAGCTACTGCCCGGGTCTACAGTTCAAGAGTGATTAGCAAGGACCAGAGGATCAGGAACTATCCTTATGTCCAGAGTGTCTGGTAACAGCAAGATGTCGCTGTGCTAGGCAGCATCCTTGAGTCAACGAAGTTCTCCCTTCTTTAATAAAAGAATTACGTCTCCTCGTCCCACAGGTAACAAATCCACTCAACATCCTTGCCAGAACGACCTGCACAGAATAACCTGAAGTATTCTCTCAACAATTCTTGACTTTACTGGCCTGGGTTGCTAGGGTGAAAGTGTCGCTAGGGGTGGCGGACTGAGAACCCGGCGCCGGGCCGGGTAACCCTTTGAACCTGATCTGGATAACACCAGCGTAGGGAAGCGGCAGACTCATCCAGAACCTGGTTTTTTGCCGATCCGGACTCCGTGAAACTCTCCTGCCGCTGCATCCCCACCCGCCCGGATATTTTCAAATCAGTGCCGCCGGAGCCTGAAGGTGAGTCGATTGGCTGCCACAGGTGAGGGTACTGCGGCTTGCTTGCCAAGAGCATTGACCATTGCATAGGTTTCTCTCTTCGCAGAGTCAGGAAAAACTTTAGGGCAGGCAAGAGGCTCACAACCCCTCTTGTAGCAGCGCGTTGAAGATGTATCAGGGTGTGACAAAGTGGTTTTTGTCTGGGACTAAAGGTGGCCGATATCTTTCTGCGTGTTGAACAGCTCAGCAAAGCCTTCCCCAGAAAGGGGGACACACTTCAGGTTCTGCAAAGCGTGAGCCTTGAAGCACAGAAGGGAGAGTTCATTGCCATCATAGGACCGAGCGGCTGCGGCAAGAGTACCTTTTTCAATGTCTTGGCAGGGCTTATCCCCCCGGACTACGGCCACATTTTTCTAAACGGCCAGGAGGTCCCTCATCTCCGCGGGCGGCTGGCGTACATGCAGCAGAAGGATCTGCTGCTTCCCTGGCGGAACACCCTTGACAACGCCATTCTAGGAATGGAGATCCAGGGGAAGGGGAAGCAGGAGGCCCGTCAGCAGGCACGGCAGCTCCTGAAAGTGTTTGGACTCGAGGGTTTTGCAGATCGCTATCCTCGTGAACTTTCAGGGGGCATGAGGCAGCGGCTTGCCCTGATGAGGACAATCCTGTGCAAGAAAGAGATGCTGCTGCTGGACGAGCCCTTTGGGGCCCTGGACGCCATAACCAGACGCAGTCTGCAGAAATGGCTCTTGAAGATCTGGAGTCAGTTTGGTCCCTCGGTGCTGCTGGTAACACACGATGTGGAGGAAGCGCTGCTTCTGGCTGACCGGATATATGTGATGACATCCAGGCCCGCTACCATCAAGAATTCGCTGCAAATTGATCTCGAGCGACCGCGTCGTATCACCCGGCCTGAGATGGTCGACAGCAAAGAATACCTTCTGGAGCTGCTGGAGCAAGAAAACTCGGCATACTGAGAGATGAAAGCGAAAATCATCAATGCCTTATTGCCTACAGTGATCCTGGTATTTTCGGGTCTGTGCTGGGAAGCCTCGGTACGGCTGTTCAAAATACCATCCTATGTGCTTCCCGGCCCCTGGAAGATTCTGCAGGCAATGTGGCAGCGCTTCGATCTTCTTGCCCTCAACGCCCTGGTGACTCTCACGGAGATTGCTCTGGGCTTTCTCCTGGCGCTGATCATTGGACTCTCACTGGCTGTCTTGATTCACGCCTCCAGAATCATGGAGCGAGCCTTGCTGCCGCTGGTCATTTCTTCGCAAACCATCCCGGTGTTTGCCATTGCACCCTTGTTGATATTGTGGTTCGGCTACGGCATAGGCTCCAAAGTTGTGATGACGACCATCATTGTCTTTTTTCCCATAGTTATAAATGCTGTGGAGGGTCTGAGGGCTGCCGACCCGGACACTCTTGCTCTTCTGCAAATCCTCGAGGCATCACCCACACAGATATTCTTCAAGGTGCGGGTGCCACAGGCTCTGCCTTTTGTATTTGCCGGCATCAGGATAGGTGTGGCCGTGAGCGTGATTGGGGCGGTGATTGGAGAGTGGGTTGGCGCTCGCGAAGGACTGGGATATTTGATGATCCATGCAAATGCTCAGCTCCAGGTGGAGCTTGTCTTTGCTGCCATTTTCTGGCTGTCCATCCTGGGTGTAGTTCTCTATGCCCTCGTTGGCGCTCTAGAGCGTTTGCTGGTTCCCTGGAAGAAAGATGAATCAAATGTTGTGTGAGAAAGGGCAACTGCTCTCGTGGGTCTTTTTTAGAAGTCTACTGCCTTCATAAACCGTCTGGTTGAAGGCGGGGCTGTTGTCGCCGCTTCGCTCGGGCTGCCGTCCATGGCAGCCCTCGCTGCCGATGTGCCCAGCTTCTGCAATCTTGCGCCAGCAGGCCACATAGGCCGCTATGACAATACCCCCACCTTCAACCATGCCAACATTTACCAGAAAGGAGGATGGCGATGAGAGGCATGAAAAAAGTTCTGCCAATTCTGCTCATCAGCCTGGTCTTGTGTTGGGCGCCGGCCTCGACAACAGCAGCCACAGACAAAGTAACTTGCATGCTGGACTGGTTCCCGAATCCGGATCATGCTCCGCTCTATGTGGCCCAGGCAAAGGGGTTTTTTGCCAAAGAGGGGCTGACCGTGGACATCATGGTGCCGGCCGACCCCAATGATCCCCTGAAACTTGTGGCAGCTGGGAAAGTAGATTTTGCCATAAGCTACCAGCCGAGCGTGATTACAGCCCGTTCAGAGGGACTGCCGGTGGTTTCAATAGGGGCCCTGGTACAGCATCCTCTCAGCTGTATCCTTTATCTGCAGTCGTCTGGTTTCAAGACAATTGCAGATCTCAAAGGCAAGCGGGTGGGCTACTCAGTGGAGCCCCTCTATCGTGTGCTGTTCGAGGCGGTGGCTGAAAAGGCGGGGCTCACCCCGGCCGATTACAAGATATATAGAGTAGGCTTCAATCTGGCGCCATCCCTGCTGAGCGGCAAGGTAGATGCTGTGGTGGGTGCTTTCAGGAATTACGAGGCCATTCAGATCGAGTTGGAAGGCAAGAAGGTGGGCATTTTTGCCCTGGAAGAGCATGGTATTCCTGATTTTTATGAGCTGGTTGTCATTACCAATCCCGCAGAACTGCAGACTCACTTGGACAGAGTTCGAGCCTTTATGACAGGCCTCAGGCGCGGCATTGACTTCACTGTCAGCAAACCGTCAGAGACCCTCGAGATCTTTATGAAGCTGCACCCTGATCTCAGAGACGAGCTCAATCGTCGGGCCTTTTGGGCCACCATCCCTTTTTTCAAGGGGAGTCCCCAGCAGGAAAGCTGCCGCTGGGTAAAGCTCCAGGAATTCATGCTTGCCAGAGGACTCATTCGCAAGACAACGCCGGTGAACGAGTTGATCTGGATTGGCAAGTAGGGACGAGGTCACAGTCAGTACTCCTCACCCCTAACGCGACCTGTGCCCTCGAGATAGTGGAGACAAGCCATGGAAACATATGACATTGGGTTGGTGCCCGGACCAGTTTCTGTGCCGCCAGAATTGCGGGCGGTTTATCAGGTAGACTATGGCAGTGCAGATCTTGAGGAGGATTTTTTTTCTCTCTACGAGAGCTGCCAGGAGAACCTGCGAAAAATTCTCGCCACCAGAAACCTCATTGCCATTCAAAGCGGTGAGGGGATGCTGGCTCTGTGGAGTGCACTGAAGAGTGTACTGAATCCGGGTGACCGCGTCCTGGCGGTGGCTAACGGTGTCTTCGGCTACGGCATAGCTGATATGGCTCGCCAGTTGGAGATGGAGGTGGAGGTTGTGGCTTGTGCTTACAATGAAGCGCCAGATCCCCAGGCGGTGCGCGAAACCGCCAGACGCTTCGGCCCCAGACTCGTCACTGCCGTTCACTGTGAGACCCCCAGCGGCACCCTTACGCCTGTGGCTGAACTGGGTGACATATGCCGGGAGGTAGACGCCCTGTTTTACGTGGATTTTGTCTCCAGTGGCGGCGGCGTAGAGGTGCTGGTGGACGACTGGCACATTGATCTTGGGCTTCTGGGCAGTCAAAAGGTCCTGAGTTTGCTGCCGGATCTGGCCATGGTGACCGTAAGCGAGCGGGCCTGGCAAGCGGCGGAAAAAGTAGGCTACGTGGGCTATGATGCTCTGGCTCCCTGGAAAACTGCGGTGGCTGAGCGATACTTGCCTTACACGCACAACTGGCATGCAATAGCCAGCTTGCAGCGGGCCACCGAATTGCTTCTGCAGGAGGGATTATCAGAGGTTTTCGACCGCCACCAACGCGTGGCAGCGTACTGTCGGAGGAGGTTGCAGAATATGGGCGTGGAACTTTTTTCTGTGAGGGAGGAGATTTGCTCACCCACAGTAACGGCTGCCAAGATTCCTTCTGGCTGGACCTGGGAAGATCTGGATCAGGCTCTGCGCGCCAGAGGGCTGGTGGTGGGGGGAAGTTATGGTCCCCTGGCAGGGAAGGTATTTCGCCTCGGCCACATGGGTAGCCAGGCCAAGCCTGAACTGGTGGAAAAAGGGATGGATATTCTCCAGGAGACAATCCATCGCTGATATGCTGGTGGCCAGCAAGGTCAGGCCGTTCCATTGCTGGTTTGAAACACTTCGTTTATGGGAAGTTTCTTCTAGATGACGGAATACCCGCCGCAATTTGAACTTTCCCTCGAGGTTTTCAGACAGCTGAAGCAAAGGGCGCAGGTAATCGCCCTTGTCTCTTGCCATGGTGATAAAATCGGCAAGCCGGCGTGACACCTGGACCTCTACAGTTCCTATCCACAAGGACTCTCCAGCATCTTGCAACTGAACGTCTGTCGGCCACATACGCAAGACCCAGCGCTCGTTTCCATGTTCCTGGACGAGTAGGGTGCTTTCCAGACGGCCCTCCTGAAGATTCGGCAAAAGAGGCAGCTCCTGGATGGTGGTGTGGGGAGAAAGCATATTCAGCAAGACTTTCAAATTAATTGACGCTGGACGTTGCCAGCCATGAGCAAGGAGAAACTGGCTCAGATCTTTCAGTGAGCCGGCCCACTGGATGGTGAGGGGTTGTTCTCCTTTGCCTTGCAGGTCTGTCCTCCTGGGGGGAAGTCCTTGCCAGCCGCTTGCCCACCATGTCTGCAATTTCATCAGCTGCACTGGATGACGCTGACTATACAGGCCCAGATCTTTCTGGTGTCTGTCCGCCACGTGCCAGGATCCTACCGTCACAAAGACCACCAGCGTTGCCAGCCCTAGGATTTGCCGCGGCACTGTTTCGTGCCCTCCTCTGATATAGAAGATGCCCATGAGAGCAAGCCAGGCTGAGGCCAGCAGAAAGCCGCCAAGCACGTCGGAAAGCCAGTGAACTCCCAGGTAGAGACGTGAAAAGGCAATGGCAAGAGTGAGCAGGCCAGCAGCTGCCACGAGGAACCAGCGCCAGAAGTTCTGCAGGTCTCTGGCAATCAAGAGGACGAAGAAGCCATATATGATAATATTCATGGTTGTATGACCGCTGGGGAATCCGAAGGCGGTGGTACCATGATACAAGGTTACAGGCCTGGGCAGATGGAGGAGCCATTTTAGCAAGCGGACAATGCAAAAACCGCCTGCTGCCGTGAGTATCCAGTAGAATGCAGCCCGATAGCAGCGCCAGGACAGCAAGATCAGGGAAATTACCGCGGCCACGCTGAAAGTGACCAGTTTATCGCCAAGTTCAGTGACAACCACAAAGAAGTGATCCGCCCATGGGGTCCGCAGAGACTGGAAGAAATGAAGAACTGCCTGATCCACCTGCACTAGTGGATCTCTGGCCAGAACAGCTTGCAAGACCCCCAGAAATCCCCAGGTGGCAAGCAGCAGCACTGCGAGTAGAAAGAGAACAACAAACTCCTCTCCTTTCTGGCGCAGTAGGAGGAAGGAAAGAGCCCGTTTTACAGGAAGCAACACCACAAAGACGGGCTCTTTTTTTGTGAGCCAAGCTCTCAGGGAAGCGAGCCAACGCGGCCCCAGGTGAGCAGTCAGACGGACGAGCTGACGGCAAAGCCAGATAGAAAACCAGACAAGGGTGACAACAAGAAGAATGAGCACAGTCAGACGGGCGCTCACCGCACCGGCAAGGGTCAGGGAGGCTCCAAAAAAGACGCCGGGAACCACGTAGGCGAAGGCCCAACCAATGGCTGAGAGGATATTGACCAGGGTAAATTTCAGGGGCTGCATGCCCAGCATGCCGGCGACGATGGGGATTACGGGCCGCACCGGACCGACGAAACGACCAAAGAGTATGCTTTTACCACCGTGGCGGTGGAAAAAGGTTTCTCCTCGAGACAACATTTGGGGATGACGCTTGAATGGCCAGATGTCCAGCAAACGATGCTGGTAGTGGCGGCCAAGCCAGTAGCTGATGCCATCTCCGGCAATAGCTCCAAGTGTGGCCACTACCAGAGTGGGCTTCAGGGCGAGGCTGCCGGTGGCAATAATGGCACCCACCCCAAACATGAGCACAGTTCCGGGGACCAGCAGTCCCACAAAGGCGAGCGATTCTGAAAGGGCAATAAGAAAAATCGTCCCGTAGGCAAAGTGAGGATGATGCGCAACGAATGTGAGAAAATTTGTCACAGACATGGGATGCACGTCTCATGCAGGCTAGGTCGAGCTGTCTTCAGGCCTGCTGGTCGACCTTGAGGCTGGTGCTTCGTATTGCTGGATGGCCTTGTGGGCCATATGGATTACACCAGCCATCACCACGATACACACTGTGAGAGTTGAAAATACTGCAACATCGTGCAGCAAGTAATGCTGAGCGACTCCGCCAGCCAGTTTGGCAATATGCTTGGCAGCATAGCCAATATAGGTCATGTAAAAAAAATTTGGCACCATACCGATGCACCCCAGAAGAAATGTGCGGTAGTCGACGCCCGAGACGGAAAGGATACTGCTCAACAGATTGGCATTCATGGGAGTAAGTCGGAGCAAGAGTTGCAAACGCACGCTTTTTTGCCGGGCAGTGGCTCGGACAGCTGCGAATCTGGGGTGCTTTGCTATGATCTTGTCGATTCGCTTCCGGAAGAAGCGACCTGAAAGGTAAAAGGCGATTGACGAAGCCATGACTCCGCCCACTGTCATGATTACTGTGCCCCAGAAAATGCCGAACATAGCACCCGCACCAAGCCCAAACAACGGCTGGGGCACGCCGAACATGCTGGAGCAAATCAGGAGCAGGATGAAGACAGCAGGTCCTGATACCGGGTGGGCCTGGATCCACTTTTCGACTGGTGGGATATAAGTGCCCACATAACGGCCGATGCCGGCGAACACGGCAAGACCCAGGGCGATGGCGACCACATGCCTGGCTATTTTCCACGCCAGTTTATGGTCGTTGAAGAAAGGGAGCGATAATTTCATACGAATTTCACAGACAGTGGTAGCGATCACTCCAGAAAGCAGTTGCTGAAACCAGATCCGTTTTTAGGCTAGGACTAGCCCGGAAATTCCTTAATGCAGAGCACTGCAGGGCTGTGATCACCAATATAGCGGTCCTTCCTTGGTTGCCCAGAGTGATTCTTTGGGAGAACTCGGCACAGGCGTATTGTGCGGTTTACCGTTGCCTTTGACTTCGACTCTATTTCCAAATGTACGAGACATGAATCTACTTTCCGGCGCAGATTTTTGCAAGGGCCGCACAGTGCAAGAATTGTCTGGTCACAGAGCAAATTCCCAGGGTCAAGTATTTCGATTTTTAACAATATCACTCATAATATTTTTGTGGTGGTTTTGACTCGGCATCAACATCTTCCGTAAACGTGTAGGGGTGAATACGTGGGTATCAAAGAGCGATCTAGAGAACGGAAAGAACGACTGGTTGCCCACAGAGCTAGAAATTTCGAAGAAGCAGAGCAATGGGATCTGGAATTCTGGCAAAGCCAATCTCCTGAGCAACGGTTGTCTGCCCTGGTAGAAATTCATAAAGAGGTCATGAAGGTCAGGAACGCAGCAGATGATGATCACGGAAGGAACGAAGAGGCCTGACTCGTGATGCTCGGCTCGAGCATCAATAGTAGTCCACCTTCGTCAGCGGCTAATCAATGAAAAAAGTCTGTTGTTACTCCCCTCTATTCAGCAACTCTTCCCCTGCTACCTACTCGGGGCATCCATGGCGCAGCGAAATCCCACTTCTTCAAAAGCTTCCCAGGGATGCCGGAGCAGTATGGCTGGCAGAGCACCGCCTTTTTCGGGAGTATTCCAGTGCCAACCCAGGACGACATAGCTGGTCTTTGCTTTTTTCCCAGTGGTGGATTTGACTATGGTTCCAACACCCCATTCCCCAATGTCCGCATTTAAACCCCGAATCCCATAAACGTTCGGTTCGCCCAGAATGACGGGGGTGGGCAAAAAGGCCGAATCTCTGGATTCTCCAGGCGGTGCTGCACTTTTGCCATGCATCTTGTCCATCATGTTCATCATCATGTCCATGTCTTGCCAAGACTGCCCCTGAGCACCTTGCGGCGGCAATGCCTTTTCGCTGCCGCTCCTTTCCCCTGCTGCAAATAGCCACTCCACTTCAGTGGGCAATCTTCTGCCATAAAAACTGGCGTAGGCAGCAGCTCCATATGCTGTAACGCGAAGTACGGGAGATGCTGCATAGCCGGGATCATTCAATTGAAACTTGCCATCCCGAAACACTATAGGTTCGTATCCCCCGAGCACTTCACCAAGGAGCAGCCAGATGGTTCCATCTTCATGGCGGACTACTCCTCCCTTTATCTGGAGTTTGCCAAGGTCATAATGATTCAGGAACTCCACATACTGGTGATTCGTCACCTGTGTTTCATCCATGTAAAAGGGAGCCACATTTACTGACTTGCCCTGCGCCGACTGCAGATATACGGGCAGAACGAGGCTGCCGCCAGGGACCAGCCGCAGAGTGACCCCATCTTTGCCCTGTAACTTCAGCGGCAGGGAGCCTTGCTGGTCGGCGAGGGGAGTGCTCGGTCCACTCTCTTCACCCGCCTGCATCGGCGCAGTATCGTGCAGCGAAGGCTGCAGTTCGCCTGCTGGCTGTTTATTCTGGTTATAGAACACAAATATGCCGGTGCCCACGAGCCCGACAATAATAAGTGAGAGCATCACTGCTATAAGCTGCCTGTTCCAGCCAGCTGTTTCCGCTGCTGTGCTCGTTGTTAAAGGGGTGGCGGAGGCGCTCACCTCACCGTCGAGCACCTCCAGGAGGGCCTGTTTGAAGACTGCCACAGAGGAGATTCTGTCTTCTCTTTCTTCTGCAGTGGCATTCTGGATGATCTTGTCCAGTTCTTGCAGGAAGATTGTTTCCGTATTGGCCAACTTCACAGATTTGAAGGGAAGGGAGTCGGCGGGTTGCTTGCCGCTGACGGCTTCATAAAGGATCTTGCCCAGAGAATAGATGTCGGCTCGCTGGTCCGTACTCTTCAGATCAAAAAAGTGTTCTGGTGACATATAAGGCGGCGTTCCTTTGACATCTACGGAACGGGTTACGGGACGTAGACGAGATGACCGTGCCAGGCCGAGATCAGCAATCTTGGGAGTGCGGCCATCCAGCAAGACATTTTCTGGCTTCAGGTCGCGGTGAACTATGCCCATCTCGTGTATGGCCTGCACGCCATCGAGCACAGGCAGGAAATAGTCCCGTATCCAGTCCTTGATTGCTTCCTCATCAGGATAGAAGCCTTCCTGCGAAAAAGTGAATCGCAGAGTTGCACCTGGAATGTATTCCATAACAATATATTCGACATGGAGCTCTGCTCCATTTTTTTCTATGTCTGCGGAGCCGTAGTCATAGATTTGCACGACATTAGGATGGCGGATCTGGGCCATCAACTGAACCTCCCGGAGGAAGCGTTTGAGGGCATCCTGGATCTCTTCCGTATCGCCGTCGAGAGAGCGCAGCCATTGCTGGGAAATGATCTTGATGGCCACATCACGCTTCAGATTGAGCTGATGTGCCTGGTAGACCTCGCCCATGCCTCCCTTGCCAATGAGCTCGAGAATTACCCATTTGTCACTGAGTACTGTGCCAATCTGGAGAAGACCTTTCTGATTGCTCATAATGATGCCATTTCCTCAGGCTTTACGTTCATTGGCTAATTTTCTCTTCCTGAATCTACACTCTGCCATACATTTATGCAAGAGGTTCGCAACAGACCAGAAGTCTGACACAAATATGTATTCTTGATATTTTCAGTTGTTATTTGCAGAGTATATGAATAGCAAGATTGGCATATTGGCGGCCCCTTGTTGGGCGGTCAGGCGTTCCGCCGCTATTATTTGGGGAGAGGTGCGAGGAGATGGTGGAAAGGTGAGATTGAGAAAGGGCCGTACGGCCCTTTCTGGTTGTTTGCATAAGGTTGTGAAGTTCTAGCGGTGTCCGCCACCGCCACCGCCGCCTCCTCCTCCAGAGCCGCCGCCATGGTCGCCGCCGCCGTGGTCACCGCTCTCGGAGCCGCCGTGGTCACCACTGTCGGAGCCGCCGCCACCGCCGTTGCCATGACCGCCACCTCCAGCAGAATGGCCTCCCATTTCACCACCATGGCTCCCTCCCATGCCACTGTGGCTGCCTCCCATGTCACTGTCTGACATGCTGCTGTGGCTCATGCCGGCAAAGCCGCGAGGGTTGTGGTGCATGCCGGATGCAGCAGCCATGCCGAGTCCAAGACCATAGCTCCCGGAGCGCATGGCAGTCATGCCGTGCTTGGGTGCGGTTCTATCATTCATCTGGCGCCTGGTGGCTTCTTGAAGTTCACGGGTTCTGAAACGATTTCGCTGCCGTTCGACCAGATTAGTGGGGCTGGCTGATGCCTTGTGCCTGGGGCCAAGACCCAGGATGCTGGGATGCATTCCCAATTCCTGACAAATTTGTCCCCACCCGAGTCCTGCCTGCCGCATGGCAGCAATATCGGTCCGGGTGACGCCGGCCACAAGTGCCAGGTTGCGCTCCATCTCTTGTTCTGCCAGACGATTGCGTTTGCGGGCCACTTCTACTGCCTGCTCGTCTCCATTGACCCTGGCCTGCTTCAGTTCCTGACTCGTCTGCTCGACGGTTTGCCTTGCCCTGACCAATTGGGGAAGCGGCTCAACGTCTTCATTTTGAGCCCAGGCAGGAAGCGACGCCATTGCCAGAAGCATTGTCAAGAGCAAGACAAAGTATGTTCTTGGTGTGATACCGTGGTCCAAGACAGAAGTACGCATGTGATTCTCCTCTCTTCTTCTGTTAGTTTGCCTGTCTGCATATGGAAACGGCCGTTCATTGATATATACGCAGCCACTGGCTGAGGGTCACTTGATAATTCGTGGGTGAACGAGCTGACTTTTTGTTTTCTTGATTTTCTGTCATTTTTTCAAGGTAAGCAAAGATACTGACTGGTCCAGAAAGAAGACTTTTTTGTTCACTGCAACTCTTTCTGCTTTGCCATAACCTCCCGTAGACAGGCGAGAAGGTAAAATACCGGGGTAATTCCTCAGAAGGAACTCTTTCACCGCTTTGGCCCTGGCCAATGCCAGAGAGCTGTTTCCTTTGTGGTAGGCTGCTATTTTTAGTTGGATCTTTTTGTTTATACTGAGAATTGAGCCAACGACTCTCAGTGAGGTCTGACTTTGGGGGAGGAGCTCTGTGCTCCCTGGAGCAAAGGCAATACGCTGTAAAGTAATCCGCCGGTAACCAATAGTATAATTGCGGTATGAAAAATCTCCGTGGCTGTTCAGATGATCAACAGCTTGCAGGGCCCACTTGCCTTCAGGATAATGCTGCAAGTATGCTTTCCAGGCTTTGATCTCCTTGTCTGTTTTTTGCAACCCTGCAAGGGCAAGTCCTTTATTGTACAGAGCCTCAGGATTGTTCCGGTCTTCCAGGAGCACTTTATCATATTGCCGCAAGGCTGCTTGCCATTGTCCATTGTCAAGGTAGTTGTGTCCAAGATACAGTCTTGCTGGCACATGGCCACTGTCTGCCCGAAGAGCCATTTGATAGCTTGATCGTTCCTTGGCAAAATCCCTTACTGCCCAGTAAGCCACTCCCAGCCAGAAGTAGTAATCTGCATTATCGTTTTGCAGTCGAGCAGCTTTGCGCAAGTATGGCAGAGCCTGTTCTGGTTTCTCCAGTGCTAGATAGAAACGGCCGAGGTAATAATTACTCCAGGGATCGTTTGGATTTTGCGCCAGAACCTTCTTGGTCTCCTGGATTCCTTCCAGGTAGCGTTCGTTTTTCAAATACCAGCTGCCCTTCATCCGAGCACAGCTCCCCATAACCAATACCAGACTGAAGAGTAATATACTGATTTTTCTAGACATTAGTTCTCTTACTCCCATCACATTTGCAAAGAAAAGAAAGGCAGCCCCCATGAGCAACCTGGTTTTGTGGCCAGGGCGAAGACATATCGCCCTGGAGCAGGAAAGCGCCTGCTGCCAGGGGCCGACGGCTCTACTTGATCTGCCCTCCTCTGGCAGGTCCGTGACGCATATCTCGAGAGGTAAAGCCTATGGTGGTCATGAAGTCTCGCATGGGACGTTCCTGTTCAAGGGCTTCACTGGCAGCTGCTGCGATCTTATGGTCGCTGATTCCCCGCTTCCTGGCCGCGGACACCACCCTGGCAAGGTATGTCCATGGCTGCGTAAAGCTCTGATGACTGAGACCGGTATAGAGTACATCCCTGGCCAGGGTCGCATCGTAATTGATCTGTCTGAGAAGAGCGAAGACTTCCACAGCTCTCGCCAGCATGGGAGGCGGTGCAACAGGCGCAGACGTAATGAATTCTTGAAGTTCTTGCCGAGTAAGGCCGGCATCGAGACTTGTTACCAGGCGGGTGAAGTCGTCAGCAGAAAGCCTGCTGCCACTCTTGGCGGCATCTGTGTTCATGAATATCTGGCGCACAAAACGGTAGTCGCCACACTTTTGCCGCAGAACACGGATTATGACCTCAGGAGGGACATGTTTGACGAGGCCTTCTTCCACCTTGGCAGCAAGGGGAGCTACCGGTATGTCTTCCTGCTGCGCCTCTCGAAGAATAACCAGCAGAGCGGCCAAGTCTTTGTTGGGAAGACTGTGATCACTGGCAGCTGCAAGCACTCTTTTGAGAATGGCTTCAGGAACGCCACTGGCCCGGGTCTGTTCGAGGGAAACAATTGTCTGACTGTCCAGGGGCTCTGCCAGGGTAACGGCAGCTCCGCCAAAAAGAAACATCAGAGGCAGCAGGAACAGAACCGAGGTTCTTCCTCTAAATAGCCTGATTGCCATTCTTTGTGGCAAATAGTATGGAGTTTTTGTTGCCAAATCCATCTCTCTGGTAAAATTGCGCCTTGGGGTCCGGGACCACAACCTTGCCGTCCACCAGAAAGGCATATTCGTAGCGTCCCACTGGCAGGTGGACTTCGATGGTCCACACACCTTCCTGGGGTTTGGCGTTCATCTTGAACCCATTGGGGTTCCACTGGTTGAACGTACCTATCAGGCTCACGGTGTGGGCCCGAGGGTAGTGGAAGGCGAACACTACGGGTACCAGTTGCTGCTTTCCTCCATCTATGGCCATGGGGCCGCGACTGCCAGAATAGAAATAGAATGTCAGCAGCAAAGCGGCGAACAGCGCAGCTGCCGCAGGAATGAGTCTGATGGGCGAAACAGTGATCGATCGAGGTTTGCTGAGCCATTGCAGGAGACGCTGCCGGCGAGACAGTTTTTTTTCTTTGACCGCCTGCAAGATCTCGTCAACAAGATCCGTTGGAGGCTGCCGATCAGGCATGGTCTTCAACATCCAGACCAGAGACGAGAAATCCTCCTGCAGGTTGTCGCCTGTATCCTTGTCCAGGGCAATGTCCATTTTTTCAGATGGTGGTCTGTCCGGAAACTTTTTTTTCTTTGGCATCAGCCACCTCCTTCAGGCAGCCGCGAAGCATTTCCAGTCCGCGACTGATACGCATTTTTGCAGCACTGATGGAAATGCTCAAGGCCTCGGCAATTTCTCGCACGGCCAGCTCCTCGTGATAACGAAGAACAAGGGCTTCTCTGTAGAGCAGGGGAAGCGTCCCCAGGGCCTCTTCCAATCGCAGGTAGTCAATGCTGTCGCAGACATTTTGCTGTTGTTCACCATGAAAACGGCAGTTGGATAGTTGCTCAAGCGCTTTGTCAGTGTGTCTGTTGATGCTCCTGTTTGTTCTTCGCCCATAGTCTCTGGCCACGTTCAAGCTGATGGTGTAGAGCCAGGGGAAAAACTTTCTTCCCCTGTGAAAGCGTGGCAAATTCTCATAGGTCCTGACAAATGCCTCCTGGGTCAACTCAGCGGCCTCCTCAGCCGAACCGGTTGCTCGGAACATAAGGTTATAGATGGGCTTTTGGTAACGTTCTATGAGATCCGCAAAGGAGTCAACATCTCCGGCCAACACCTGCTCGATCACCCGCTGGTCGTCATTCGTATTCATGTGGAAAACGCCATATTTCCAGCCAAGTTTCCATTCACAAGTGCTTCTTTAGCGCAACGTCAGCTCGATCACTCCCGTTTTGACCCTGGGGGATGTTACCAGAGTCAGCAAACCTCTGCTCGAGCCACTGCGGCCGGTGTTGTGCATTTATGACTCAGGAAACTCTTGTACCGTCCATTCGGGGTTTGTTCTAAAAGGAGGTAGCTCCTCCAAAGCCCATGCTGTTCCGGGTTGTCCCTGGCTGAATTCGCTCTTCTTATTGTTTATTTACGCTGCACCCAAATCTTTGGTCACATTCTTTGCTCGCTTTGCTGCCATGCCGAACGCCACGACAGATTATCCTTTAATGATTTCACTGACAAGGCAGAATACTGTTTCGCCGTCCAGGGGGAGCTCGAGGACATCATCGATGCCGAACTCTCTGGCAACCAGCAGCAGAGCCTTCTTGCCATTGTTTACGCCGATGATCCTGACGGCAGGCTCTTTCTGTCTGGCAGCAATAGCCAGGGCCAGACCACTAATGCCGTTGAGAACGAGCTCCGTAACAATAAGCTGATAGACAGTCCCCCGGGCGATCAATCTTAGCGCTTCGACGCCGCTGCTGGCCACATCAACAGCACAGCCCAGCCGCTCCAGGGCAGAACTTACCTCAATTCCATGATAAACGTCACTGGCTACTACCAGTGCTCTCTTGACGGTTGCCGCCATGCCATACCTCCATGTCTGAATAGCAACCTGATAGTCTGCTTTTCATTCTTATATAGCTGCTCATTTGCCTTTGCAGCACAGTGGAACACCTGTGCAGTTACTATTCGCAGAGCAGAACTGACTCGGGTCATTGTTGCTGTTTTGCCTCCCCGTATCCAGGCTCGCTTCTGCTCGAATTCACGCCTGAGTGAGCGGCCTGGCAAGTAAGCCAGACTTCTCAGGCATCCCCTGCCTGGAAGAGAGCGTAGAGATTGACGATTATAGTACCGCCAAGGACAAGAGGGGCAAGGAGCATGCCAGATTGCAGGGAGTGTTCAACCGAGGCCCTTTTCTGGAGTCAACAAGGAAGATGATTGCTTGAAGATATCTGCTTTTGCAGGGATCTTGCCCAACGCAACCAGAGAGAGACAAGTTCGAGGCCATTTTCCCCGCAGACACCTGACAGACGGTTGTGCATAAAATATTCACATCCGCAGCTGTGGCCAGGAGAGCAACTGTGCAAAAATTTTTCAGCAATCTCAGTTGCTTTTTCTCAAAGGTAATATCGTTCTCAGAGTCACACCTTTCCCCTGGTTTTGCCGAGTTTCCAAGCGTCCCTGGTGTGCTTCGGTTATCTTTTTTACTATGGCAAGTCCCAGACCAATTCCTTCTTTTTTAGTAGTAAAAAATGGCCGAAAAATTTCTTTTTGCAGGTCAGCAGGTATACCACAACCACAATCGCTCACGTCTATAATCAAGCTTTCATCGTCTAGAAAAGCACTCACCTTGACAACGAGGTGCTCAGCCCGTTTGCTGGAGTTCAACACCCTGGAGGATTCGCAAGCCATTCAAAATCACCAACAGGGATGCTCCCATATCAGCTCCCACGGCCATCCACAAGGTGGCAAAACCGGGAATTGCCAGGGCGATAAAAACTGCTTTGGTGAGGAGCGAAAAAGCGATGTTCTGTTTGATGGTTCGTAATGTTTTCCGGCTCAACCGTCTTACCAGGGGCAATCTGGAGAGATCGTCAGTCATGAGGGCAATGTCTGCTGTCTCCAGAGCTGTATCGGTGCCTATAGTACCCATGGCAATGCCTACACTGGCCACGGCCAATGCCGGGGCATCGTTGACCCCATCGCCGACCATGGCCACCTTGCCCCACTCATGCATCAACTCTTTGACCACGGCTGCCTTGTCCTCCGGCATCAACTCTGCCCGGTAGTCATCTATGGGCAGGGATCTGGCGATGGCTGCAGCTGTTCCTCTGTTGTCTCCTGTGAGCATTATAATCCTTTCGATGCCGTCTGCTTTGAGTTGTTGCAGAGCCATGCGGCTCTCTTGCCGGACCTCGTCAGCAATGGCCACAATGCCCAGGGCCCTCTCCTGGTTGGCCAGAATAACAGCGGTTTTTCTCTGTTCTTGTAAAGCCGACAGTACGTTATCAATTTCAGCGTCGCACTTTCTCTGCTCTTCCAGGAGGCGGTGGTTGCCAATGTAGAAGAGATGTCCTTCAATGTTTGCTTGTGCCCCTTTGCCTGGGATAGCTTGAAAGTCTTCAGGCCTCGGATACTGAAGCCCTTTCCGCTCTGCTTCTTCGACAATCGC
>JAFDGZ010000061.1 GCA_019309045.1 Deltaproteobacteria bacterium
CACCGATATGTTGCCAACACATTGCTCAACAACTGACAACCGAGCATCGACAGTAGCCGGCGACCTGCAACTCCTGATTCTTTGCTTGTGTGGCTGTCGACTCATGTGCTATATTCGGGCGTCACAATTTGCAGACCCCGGGCACAAACGAGTTGTTGCAGTCGGCTCTGCTTCTTCCAGACAGGCGCAAACTGGCAGCCTGCTGGCAGGCGACAGAGTTATCGAAAGGAGGTTGGCGCTTTGGCTGAAGGAACAGTAAAGTGGTTTAATTCACAGAAGGGCTACGGGTTTATTGAACGAGAGGAAGGCCAGGACCTTTTTGTTCATTATTCCTATATTAACATGCCTGGCTTCAAAACCCTCAATGAGGGCGATCGGGTAAGCTTCGATGTGGAAGATGGTGAACGGGGTCCTGTAGCCAAAAATGTCACCAAGATTTAGTCGCAGAGCTTTCGCCTGAGGGAAAATCTCTTGCCTCTGATGACAATAAGGAAGCAGTTGCCCCTCCCCTTTTCCTGATCAGAGAAAGCGGGATATGACCAACTTTGCATATCCCGCCCTTTTCTGTTTTGCCACAATTTGCAACTCTCCCCATTCTGCAGGCAGCTTCCTCAGAGATCTAGTTTTCCAGCAAATCGTAGTCCCAGCCAGACCGCACAGCTTCACTTCTTCACTTGCTCCCCAGGAGCAATTCCATTACTATTTCGTCGAGGGATTGCGAACTGTTCTCTGGAAACTCTACATGGACCCAGCGCCGTGAAACAGTGACTTCAACAGAAGAAATAAGGGGCCATGTGACCTGGTAAACAAGGAGACCGCTGCCATGAAAAAACTCTTCTTCCTGCTCATGCTGCTACTCTGGCCACCTGCTAGCCTTGCTGGAAGCAGCAGCCATGTGCCCCACCAGATTGCCGGCATCAGCCTTGGCAAGCAAGCCGCCATGTATCAGGGCTTGCTACGCATGGAAACAGCTATTCCAGTGAGAGATCAGCCCTTTCTCACCGAAGTGGAGACTGGCGAGCTGCCAGGTTATCTAAGCGGCAGCGTTATCATGGGAAACTGCGCCAATCCGGGCGTGATTGTTCGCATCAAGTTGAAGTATGCCTTTGCCGACCTGGAATTCTATGAAGAACTCCTGCACCGTTTCAAGAGAAAGTTCGGCGAACCTGATGAGTGGCGGGGGGATCCATTCCGCATAGTTCGCGCCTGGAAGTGGTCTTTTCACGACAAACAAGACAACAAGATCACCCTGCTGCTGCAGCACAGCAGAGATGTTGAGGAAAAATTCGGCACCTCAGTCAAACTGACCAACAGCACTCTCATGGAAAAAGAGCGCCTCTGCTATTCTCAGAAGAAAGCCAAACCGGGGAGGAAGCAGCAGAAGGAAGTTACAATCAAAAGGCCAAGGACGGATGAGGAGTTCCAACCTTACATTCCCCAGTAGCAGGCTGCAGGCACACTCCTGTCGCTGGAAACAGCAAGGGTGCTCCAGCCCCTGGTGGTTTTCTCACCCGGACCGGAACCCGCGCCAGTCTCATGTGGAAAAGCAGCATTTCCTGCTGGCATGCTACTTTCCCACAAATTCCGGGGTTAATGGTGCAGAGCTTCATGGTACTATTCTGACAACCACCAGTGTGACATCGTCTTCCTGCTTGCCAGAGTCGCGGTAGTTTTCCAGATCCGTCATTATGGCTGCTAGAATTTCACTCGCAGAGCTGCGGCTGTGAGCCCGAATAAGCTGCCGCACTCGTTCCTTGCCGTACATCAGACCCTCTGGATTGCGCGTTTCCCAGATTCCATCTGTGCCGATCAGGTAGATCTCTCCAGGCTGAATGTCTCGCTGGGATTCGGCATAGGGGTAGTCCCCAACTAGCCCCAGGGCCATGCCTGGACCGTCCAGTTCGGAGAAATGATCGGTCTTGGGTTCATAGACTATGGCAGGATCATGACCTGCCCGCACCCAGTGCAACTGCCGAGCATCCATATCGAACTCACTATAAAACAAAGTGACAAAGTTCCCTGTGTCTTCCACATCTTTGGCAAGCTGCCAGTTGATATCCGCAATGATGTGGGCGCTGTCTCCGGCCATGGCTGCCCGTTGCCGGAGAAGAGCCCTTGCAGTGGTCATAAGCAGCGCCGAAGGTATGCCGTGCCCGGACACATCGGCCACCACCACCCCCAGCCGACCGGGAGAAAGTTCGAGATAGTCATAATAGTCTCCCCCGGTCTCGTCACAATATTGACTGGCACCGGCCACGTCCAGCTGGTCATGTTTGGGCGGCCCACTGGGCAGCAGTTTTTGCTGGACTTCCTCGGCCACCTTGAGAGCGGTCATGAGTTCGGTGCGATGTCTCAGTCCATTGATCATGTTGTTGGTGTGGCCGGCAATCAGGCCGAACTCATCGCTGGTGGCCACCGGCACCAGAGTGGAAAGATCACCCTGGCTCACCCTTTCCAGCACATTGGTCTCATTGTCGAAGAGAAGCTTCAAGTTCTTGGAGTAAGAGTAGATCAGGTTGAACACCAGAAGCAAAACCACACCCATAATAAAAAACACTTCGTACATCACGGAATGCTGCGCTTGGGACAGCGAAATGCCTTGCTGGCCAACCTTGGCCAACCAGATTATGTCCCGGGAAATAACCAGTGTGAAAATGACACTGACAAAAAGGGTGACCATAAAGGCAATTAGCGCCAGCTTCCTGGTGATGGAATAGAGCTTCACCGGCGGCGGCAGGGAAATCCTGCGCTCGAGAGCCTCATTTATTATTGTCCGTTCCCGGGCAAGGCTCATATCCAGGGCCAGAAAGAAGCCGACCACGAGGCAACCCACCAGGAAACTCAAACCACTGACAAAAGGAAAACGGTAGCTCAGGTGGTTAAAAATACCAACCATTAGCGCCACTGCCACATAAAGGGAAAGATCAAAGAAAAACTGCCTGATGGGCTGCACCGTAGCTGGATGGGAAAGCACAAAGATCCGCTGCAAAGCCTTTCGCAAGGCAAGGGCTATCAGGAAAGCCGCCAGGATGCTTACCCCCAAGTGCACGGGGGGCAGAGTTGCCATAAAGGGTCAGACCTGACCACCATAGACAGCCAGTACGCCAGCAGCAAAAAAGTAGTGAAGTAGTATGCGCATGGAATTTTTCCTTTCTGATATTTCTGTGGGTCAGGACCAGGTAGCTACCCAGATCATATAAGATGTGGGTTAGACTATTAGTAACCGTCCGCTATTACAGTAATAGTCGTTAAGGCGGCTGCTACGTTACATCCTCTGCTCATCTCAATTTTCGCAATACTGTCAATGTTAAGCACCTTACAGAATGGAGGCAAGCAGTGGGGCCGGATATTTACTTCTACTGGTCTGGCAGCATTCAGGCAGGAAATATCTGGGCTAGAACAGCAGCACTCTTGCAGCTGCCCGGGCAATTTCCAGGAGGTAGTGAGGGTAAATACCCACACCGATGATGAGGGTAACCAGGGAGGCGGCAACCAGTTTGGTGGGCCTGGACACCTGAAGTGGGGGCAGCGGTCCTGCAGGCTCCAGCAGATAGGCAGCCTTCAGCACCAGCAGGTAGTAGTAGAGAGAAATCACTACATTGATCATGCCAATAAGTACAAGGACAAAATATCCCTTGGCCATGGCAGCAGCAAAGACCAGAAACTTGCCTGTAAAGCCGATAGTGGGAGGGATGCCGGCCAGGCTGAACAGCGAGACCATAAGGGCCATGGCCAGCAGAGGCGACCGTTGATGCAGGCCAGCCAACTGGGCAACCTGGAGATTGCCTCCATCCTGAGCAGTCTTCACTACTACCAGAAAGCAGCATAGATTCATGAGCAAATAAGCAAGGGCGTAAAAAATAGCGCCAGCATAACCGCTTTCAGTCATGCTCACAACACCGACAAGTACATAGCCGGCGTGGGAGATGCTGGAGTAGGCCAGCAGCCTCTTCATGTCCTTCTGGACAATAGCGCTCAGGTTCCCCACGGTCATGGAGGCAATGGACAGCGTGATCAGGATCTTCGCCAGAGGCACGCTGCTGCCGCTGCTCAGGGCCACCATTCGAATGACAATGGCCACCGCCGCCACCTTGGAGGCTGTGGCAATGTAAGCAGTCACCTGATTGGCTGCCCCCTGATAGACATCAGGCGCCCAGAAATGAAAGGGAAACACCGCCAGTTTAAAGAAAAAACCGCACAGGGTGAAAAGCAGTCCGATCACTGCCGCGGGCGTGGCAATCACCTGGGGGAGTACCTTGACGATCTCCGCCACCATGGTGCTGTGTACCGCGCCATAGAGCAGGGCCAGCCCGAAGAGCATGACTGCCGAAGAAAACACCCCGATCATGAAATATTTGAGACCTGCCTCGGCATCGCCTGCATAGCGGCGTCTCAAAGGAACGATGGTGTAGAGCGAGTAACTCGACAATTCCAGAGTAATATAAATGGTGAGCAATTCAACGCTGCTCGCCAGCATCATCATGGCAACTGTGCAGAGGGTCAGCAGCAGGTAAAACTCAGGATGATGCTGCTCTGCAATGCTCCGCAGTTCAGCGCAGAGGAATATTACCAGAAAGAGGCCAATGCAGAGCATGACTTTGAAGACCTGAGAAAAAAGATCAACCCGGTAGGTGCCGGCAAAAAGTTCTCCCTGGAAACGGACGGAACCGAGGGCTATCACTATGCTGACTGCTGCCAGGGTCAGCGCCGTAAGATAGTCGCGCCGTGGATTCGGTCGCGGCAGCACTGCTATGCCGACAAAGACGGCAACCATACCCAGACAATACATCTCAGGAAGGAAAAGAGGCCACTTCATGGACGCAACCACTGGTAAGAAATTTTTTCATTCCGCAGATTCATCGCCTTGCCTCGAGGGAAAGCTCTGCTACCATTTCAACAACTTGTAGGTATCTGGATCCACTGAATCTGTGCGGCGGTGTGCGTAAATTATCAGAGCCAGCCCCAGGGACACCTCCGCTGCAGCCACCGCCATTATAAAGAGGACAAATACCTGGCCCTGCAGCTGCTGCCAGCGCAAAGAGGCAGCCACGAATAAGATGGCAGCAGCATTGAGCATAATCTCCACCCCGATGAGCATCATGATCAAATTGCGCCGCACAACCGCGCAGATCATTCCAAGGGCAAAGAGGACACCCGCCAGGATTACCACATGGCCATAGGGAACGATCATTGGCTTTCCTCCTGCTGGTCGCTGCTGACCGGGGTCTTGCCGAGGTAAAGAGCGCCGATGAGGGCCACAAATAGCAGCAGGGCAATGAGTTCCACGGCAAACCAGTAGTTTTGAAAGAGAAAGCGGCCGAATGTTCTGGGGCGAGTCAGCCAGATCTTCAACATGCTCTTGCTCTGCGGATCTGCCGCCACCAGGAGGCCGATAATGGGCAGGTAGCTGAAGGCCAGCAAGATGGCTGGCAGCCATTGCCGCAGAGGCCGCCAGGGCTCAGAAGGTTTTTCTACGCGGAGCATCATCACAATGAAGAGAAACAATACCATAATGGCGCCAGCATAGATGATGATCTCCAGAGCAGCAAGAAAAGGGGCGCCGAAGAGGTAGTAGAGCATGGCGCTGCCAAAGAAGGAGAGTATCAAATAGATCACCGAGTGCACCAGATTGCGTCTGGTCACTGCCAGCACAGTGGCGGTGATTATCACAGCAGCAAGCAGATAAAAAATAACAGCATGAAGCGACATTTAGGCCACCTACGGCATATTGCTCTTGATATCCACGGGTTCGTCTTCTTTGATGTGGCTTCCCTTGGCGGCATGGGCTGTGGCAATGCCCGCATAGCGGTAGTAATTGTAATCGTTGTTCTTGCCGCAATGGTCCACCAGCAGATCTTTTTTTTCTGCCACCAGGGTGGACAGGCCTCTTCACAGAGGCCGCAATAGATGCACCTGGCAAAGTTTATCCTGAACCAGGCGGCATAGCGCCTGCCATCTTCTTTCTCTGCCGACTGCATGGAAATGCAGCTCACCGGACATACCGCGGAACAGAGATAACAGGCTACACAGCGCTCATCACCGTCAGGGTCTCTGGTCAGAATGATCCGCGCCCGGGAGCGCTCGGGCAGGACTCGCTTGTACTCCGGGTATTCCTCGGTGATGGGCTTGCGGAACAGGTGTCTGAAGGTGGTGGCAAAGCCCGCTGCCAGGGCCTGCAGTCCCGACCACACCTGTTTGCAGCTGCCCCCTTCCTTCATGTCCCGCTGCACTTCTTACCTCCCACTGTCCCTGTTGTCACTTCAAGCTCAGCAATTGAGCAACACCAGCCACCCTCCGGTGAGCACAATATTGACCAGAGCCACCGGCACCAGCACCTTCCAGCCAAAATGCATAAGCTGATCATAGCGAAGCCTCGGCAGGGTGCCTCTCACCCAGATCATAAAGAGGGCCACCAGGATCATCTTGGCCAGAAACCAGAAAAGGGGCGGCAGCCAGGGGCCGCGCCAGCCGCCCAGAAAGAATACGGCTACCAGCGCTCCCAGCACCAGAAGATTGACGTATTCTCCCAGAAAAAAGAGGCCGAAACGCATGCCGCTGTATTCGGTGTGGTAGCCGGCCCCGAGTTCGTTCTCTGCCTCAGGCAGATCAAAGGGTATGCGCTTGGTCTCAGCCATGGCGCTGATGAGGAAGATGACAAAGGCTACGGGCTGCACCACAATGAAGGGATAGCCGGCCTGCGCCTCCACTATGTCCACCAGACTGAAAGATTTTGCCAGCATTACTATCGGCACCAGGGACAGGCCAAGAGAAAGCTCATAGCTGATCATCTGGGCCGCCCCCCGAATGCCGCCCAGCAGGCTGTACTTGGAGTTGGCAGCCCAGCCGCCGATGACCACCCCGTAAACACCCAGAGACGCCAGGGCAAATACGTAGAGAAGGCCCACATTGAGATCAGCAATCACCAGGGGGATCTCCCTGCCCCATACCGTGATATTGCTGCCAAAGGGCACCACCGCAAAAATGAGCAGCGCCTCTGTGGCAACCACTGCCGGGGCCATCAGGAAGAGGAGCCGATCAGCGGCCTCAGGCACGATGTCTTCCTTGGTGAGCATCTTGATGGTATCGGCCAGAGGCTGCAGCAGGCCATACTTGCCGGCTCTGTTGGGTCCATAGCGGATCTGCAGCCTGGCGAGAAACTTCCGCTCCAGCAGCACCAGGTAGGCGGCCAGCGTCAGAAGCACCAGCAGCACCAGGCCCAGCTTTACCACCAGCAGTGCTATTCCTATGAGCCAAGCCATCATAACCGCCTCAATTCCCACCGCAACGACAAATCGGCAATGGCCAACTGCAATTGATGACTCTCCTGAGGGCCAGGTTCTTCGATTCATAAGTTCAATGGCCAACTTGTTTACTCAGGAGCTGGTGCTGAAAGAGCAATTGCTTCAAGGAAAACCAGCAAAATACCTCACTGTATTTGGAAATCGAAGCACCAAGCATGGCAACCATTCACTGCCAGCCTACATTGCAGCGGCTTTCTTGACTTTCTCCATTGGCACCCTCACCACGCCGACTCCCAGTTGCTGCCACGACAGCAGCCGGTGCCGCGGCAACAGCAGGACCCCCCGAGCCATATCGGACCGCACCGAAAGGTCGGCCTCCAGAGTGCCGCTTTCGAGCTGGACTATTACTCGCTCACCATCTGTCAGGCCGCGTTGGGCTGCGTCATCAGCGTGGATGAACAGACATGGCTGTTCCTCGAGCTGCTGTAGAGCCGGGGAATAGATGGAGAGCTCCTCAGTGCCGAAGATCCTGTCCACAGTGAGGATTTCCAGTTGGCTGCTCCCCGACCCTGTTTTCTGTCCAGACCAGTTGATTGCAGGCCGTTCAGTTGTACCAGGGCCGCATGCGACTCTGATGCCCTCTGCAGGAAACTCGGCAGGAGGCGGCAGGTCTGCAAGCACCTCATGGGAGCCTTTTACCAGGGACCAGAGGTCAGGACCGATCTTCACACCCCCGGGCTGGTCTTTGCCCAGTTCCAGCAAAATCTGCCACGCACTGCTGCTCTCCCCACCGGGCACTGTTGCAGAGTAACTGCGCGGCGGGTGGGCACCTCCTGCCACCTGTATCAGGGGAGTGCCGCAGGTCTGGACTGCGGCTGCCCGCTGCACCCTGCCCTCCTGGTTGATGAAGGTTCCCCCGGCCTCGTAGATAGTCAGGGTGGGCAGGAAGATGTGAGCCTGTTTGCCAGTCTCGGAGGCAAGGTAGTCCAGAACCACCAGCAAGTCCAGTTTTGCCAGGGCCTGCTGCAGCCTCGCTTTATGAGGAAAATACCTGAGTGGATCGGCTTCCACCACAATCACGGCCTTGACGGTTCCAGCCTCAATTTCATCCACCAGCTGGGCAACCGATGTCTGGCCAGAGTGCAGCAGAGCTGCGGCGAAACTGTTCGGGCCCGGCAGGAAATAGCCCAGTGACGCCTCTTTGCCGGCAGCACGCAACAGCTGGACGCAGGCAGCCACCAGCGCCGGCGTGCTGGTCCGCACCACATCTGTACCGCACGCCAGCAGAGGATGTTGGCAGCCCTTGAGCACTGCAGCCAGTTCAGACGTTTTTTCGCCAGTGCCACTGGCTGGAAAATCATCTGACGGCAATGCCTGGTAGACCTGGCGGAGCTCTTCACTCAGATGTTCCACAGCCTCTTTCTCAATGGCTCCTTTTACCAGAAGCCCCACATGAAACTCTATTTCATCTGGAGGCATGCATAGTTGGCTGAAGTTGAACGGCAGAGATACAGGCCTCGGGTCCAGAACCACAGCCCTGGCGCCGGCCCTCACGGCCTGCCTCATGGCCAGGGCAGCCATGGGGGCTTCCTGAAGAGGATCGGCACCTACAGCCAGCAAAAAGTCCGCCCTGGTAAAATCTGACAAAGACGCTGCCGACTCCAGAGATATGCCTGCTGCTGCAGCCCGCACCTTCCTGGCCTGGTCGGCTGTTGTAAAAAAAACCGGTCCTCGCCATCCAGTTGCACCACACACTTGTTTCAATGCGGCCTGGCTTTCCAGAGAGCTTCTGGCGGAACCCACGCCTGCAATGGAGGACTGGCCCCAATGAGCCGCAATCTCTGCCAATCTCTGCCGGCTAATATCGATGGCTTCGGGCACACCCACCAGCCTTCCATCGACCCGGGCCTGGCGGGGGCGCTCCGGGTGGTTTACATACTCGAAACCGTAGCGGCCCCGGTCGCAAACGAAGTGACCATTCACCACCTCACTCGGCCGGGCTTCCAAACGCACTACCTCCCGGTAGCGTGCATTGGCAGTGATGTGGCAGCCGAGAGAACAGTTCAGGCACAGGGAGGGAGCACGCTGAAAATCCCACTGTCTCCCCTTGAACCTGGAAGGTCTATCCGTGTACACCCCCGTAGGACAGACATCAATGAGGTTGCCGGCAAAAGGGCTTTCCAGGACGCCGTCAATGAAACGGCCGAAATAGGTCCTGCTGCCGCTCTGCATGACGCCCAGGTCTCTGTAGCCGCAGAATTCCTGATAGTAGCGGACGCAACGGTAGCAATGGATGCAGCGGTTCATCTCGTGCTGTACCAGCGGGCCCAGATACTGGTCATGGTAGGTTCTCTTCCTGCCCAGATACCTTCTGATGCCGTGCCCCCCGGAGACGGTCATGTCCTGCAGCAGGCAGTGGCCTCCCTCGTCGCACACCGGGCAATCGTGAGGGTGGTTGAGCATGAGCCATTCGATTACCTGTCGGCGAAAAGCAACCGCCTCTTCATCTACCGTGGAGACCACCATGCCGTCTGTGGCCTCCACCATGCAGCTCATCTGCATACCCTTGACTGGGCCTTGCAGGAATTTGACGGCGCAGACCCGACAGGCGCCCACCGAGCCCAGGGCGGGATGGTAGCAGAACCTGGGGATCATGATGCCGAGCTGCTCCGCCGCCTCGATGACTCTGGTGCCCTCCACCACTTCTATTTCCAGATCGTCAATTACAATAGTGGGCATGGCTTGTGTTCGTGCTCTCCAGGCAAATCATTCCATGAATTCACGCATCTGACTCGTCACAGCCCTTTTTGCTCTCGAGTCCCATGAATGCCGGGGCATTGCCGAAGCGGCGTATATTCGTACCGCCTTCCCCTGCTTTTGATAACAGATGCCACCTGTTTTCCCCAAAAGAAGGCGGGGCAATATCCGCAGCGAGGGCTGCCACTTTGCTTGCCATCGCACTTAGTCCCGCAATCGAAGCAGCGCGAGCGCAAGCGGAGACAATACCCCAGCATTCATCTCTCAACCAGCAACTATGCCCTGAAAGGGCACATCCGCTGGCTGATATGCTCGCGCACTTCGTCCTCGAAATAAGTCAATAAACTCTCCACCGGTGACACCGCTCCAGGAGCAAAGGCACAGTAACTGCTCCACAGATGTTTGCTCATCTGCTGCAGCATGGGGATAAAGTTCTCTTCACCCTCTCCCTGTTCGATTCTCGCCAGAAGATCCCGAATGTAGGGCAGTCCTTCCCGGCAGGGCGTGCACCAGCCGCATGACTCCCTGGCAAAGAACTTCAGCAGGTTAAGAGTGGCAGCCACCAGGCAGGTCTTGTCATCGAATACCATAATGGCGCCTGTGCCCAGGCGATGTCCGGCCTGGCGCATTGGTTCGTAATCCATCTCTATGTGGTAGAACTCTCTGGGCAGATAGCGGGTGGAAGCGCCGCCCGGCAGGCAGGCCTTGTATTCGGAGCCTGGCACCATGCCGCCGGCGTGCTCCTCGATGATTTCGCTCAGTTTAACGCCCATGGGCAGCTCGTAACAGCCGGGGCGGTTAACCTTGCCGCTAACCGAGAAGATCTTTGTCCCGGCGCCGCTGTCAGTGAGGGCAAGGCTGCGGAACCATTCGGCCCCGTGTCTGACGATGTGGGGAACGCAGGCAAGTGTCTCCACGTTGTGCAGCACAGTTGGCAGACCCCAGAGACCCTTTTCTGTGGGATATGGCGGCGGCTGTTTCGGGTTGGGCCGCCTGCCTTCCAGGGCGTGTATCTGGGCCGTTACTTCACCGCAGATGTAGCGGCCGGCGCTGCGATGCACCATGATGTCGAGGGAATAGTCGCTGTCCAGAATGTTTTTGCCCAGGTAGCCCCTTTCTCTGGCAATCTGGATCTCGCGCTCCAGGATCCTGGCGCCGCTCTCGTACTCAGGCCGGATAAAGATAATCCCCCGATCGGCAAGGCAGCCATAGCCCGCAATGATCATTCCCTCTATGATCATGTGGGGGTCGGTGTGGATGAGCACCCGGTCTTTGAAGGTCCCGGGCTCCATCTCATCCGCATTGCAGATAATGTATCTGGGAAAGGGCGCCTCCTCCGGCACTGCCATCCACTTGCGTCCCGCAGGAAAGCCGGCGCCTCCACGGCCTAACAGGGCAGCCTCCACTACCAGCTCCTGGACCTCTTTGTAGGTACGCTCGCTCAGAGCAGATGCAAGCCCTTGATAACCGCCGCTCGCCCGGTATTCCTCCAGGGTAGCAATGCGATCAGGCCGGCGATTCTTGAAAAGCACCTGGGGATACATGCAACCGCCTACAGTGAGCTGAAGTGCCTGGAACTTCTAAAATCCACAGGGCCAGCCACCCAACTCGTCAAATATATACAAGAAATTCTCTTTCTTGCGACCGCTGCGGCAAGCGGCCCAACGTTCTTGCTTCCCGAACCTCTCACGCCTTCCCTCTGAGCTTCTCCAGTATATGGTCAATCTTTTCGGGCGTGAGAGGACCATAGACCTTCCTGTTGATCAGCATGGCCGGCGCCCGGTCACAGTAGCCGATGCAGCATACCGGCAGCAAGGTAAACAGACCATCCGGAGTAGTTTCACCAAAAGCAATTCCCAGCTTTTGCTCGAGATAGTCGGCTATAGACTGGCAGCCCTCCATCCAGCAGATCACACTGTCACATACATGAATTACGTAGCGGCCCACTGGCTGCCGATAAATAAAAGTGTAGAAAGTGGCAATTTCCTCGATCTCCAGGGGAGTCATGCCCAGGAGCTCAGCTGCCTCCACCACTGCCTCATCGCTCAGGTAGCCATAGTGATCCTGCAGGGCAAACATGACGTCTATCGCCAGCTCCCGGGGATGATGAACACCGGCAATTTCCCTGACAAGTTTGTCTCTCAGTTCAACAGGCAGCATGGCATGCTACAGATTCCCAGCATTCCAACTGGTTCACCTTTCTAGAGCTTTCTGGGCACGTTCGGCTTTTCATCTTCTGCAGACATCTCTCATCTGTCGATGTCCGGCAAGATATAGTCCACCGAGCCTATAATGGCGATAAGATCGGCTATGGTCTCGTTTGTGGCCATCAGAGGCATAACCTGCACATTGGCAAACCCCGGAGACCTGATGCGCAACCGATAGGGGCAGCCAAGGCCGTCGCTCACCACATAGTAGCCCTGTTCGCCCCGGGGGATCTCACAGGCAACGTATGCTTCGCCGCGGGGTATCTTAGGCCCGCGCGTCACATTGACAAAGTGATGAATCAGGCTCTCGATGTCAGTCAGCATGTCCTCACGCTTGGGAATGACATAGCGGTAATCATCTGTGACATAACGGCCGGCTGGCATGTCCGCCGCCGCCTGCCTGATGATATTGAGGCTTTGCCTCATCTCTTCCACCCGCACCAGGTAGCGGGCGTAGCAGTCCCCTTCAGCAGCAGTGGGCACTTCGAAATCAAAGCCCTCGTAGCCGGAGTACGGCAACTTCTTGCGAAGGTCCCACTGCAGGCCGCAGGCACGAAGATTGGGACCGCTCACGCCCCAATCAACGGCCTCGTCCAGGGAAATCACGCCAATTCCCCGGGTCCTGGCCCTGATTATAGGATTTTTGGTAACAAGGGCTTCATATTCCTGCAGCCGAGCGGGAAATATTTTCAGCAAATGAGCCAATGGCTCCTGCCATCCTGCCGGCAGGTCCGCGGCCACCCCACCCAACCGGAACCAGGAAGGATGAAGCCTGCCGCCGGTGATGAGCTCCACGATGTCGAGAATCAGTTCCCGCTCCCGGAAGGTGTAAAAGTTGGGCGCCATGGCACCCAGGTCGTGGGCAAAGGTGGCAAACCACACCAGATGGTTGCTCAGCCGGAAGAGCTCGCTCAAAAGCACCCGAATGCACTTGGCCCGGTCAGGAACACCAATGCCTGCCAGTTTTTCCACCGCCAGGACATAAGGCAGGTTGTTTGCTGCCCCTGCCAGATAATCCACCCTGTCCGTGTAGGGGATGAACTGGTGCCAGGTCTGTCGTTCACCTATCTTCTCCACTCCCCGATGATGATAGCCGATGTCCATGTCCATGGCGGTGATTTCCTCGCCATCCAGGGAGACGATATAGCGCAGCAGGCCGTGGGTGCTCACGTGATGCGGCCCCACATTCAAGATGAGTTCGTGGTTGCCGTCTTCTCTTTGCAGGTAGACGCCAGCGTCCAGGGGCTGCAGCCTCTCCGCCTCTGCCCGGGTGTAGGGAGCCATCTCCGTGGCCCGACCCGGATGGCTCTTTCTCAAGGGGTGTCCCTGCCAATCATGCGGCATGATGAGCCGCCGCAGGTCTGGATGTCCCTGGAAGCGGATGCCGAACATGTCAAAGACCTCCCGCTCGTACCAGTTGGCAGAAGGCCAGATATCGGTGACGCTGGCAGCCAGCGGCTCACTGTCCTCCAGCCTCACCTTCAGCCGCAGGCGACAAGCCGGCTCGAAAGAGAGCAGGTGATAGACCAGGGTATAATGCGGGTAATTCTGCCGGTGCCTGCGGGCAGACTCATCAATGGCTGTCAGGTCATCGAGCCGCCGAAATCTGGGCGTGGCTTTGTTCTTGAGATAGGCAAGCACCTCTTTGAGCCGCTCGCAATCAACCTGGAAAGTGGGCATGTCTGAACTGTCCGGCAGCTGTTCGACGGCATCTCCGAACCGTTGTCTCAATTCCTGAGCAAGGTGCGTCTCCCTGTCGCTCATCTGGATGCGTGCCGCAGGCGGCGTCCACATGAGATCTGCCCTGCTCTCCCAGAAGCGCGGCGGCACCGTGGAAGTTCCCCGGACGGCAATGCCCTGCATGCCCGGTCCGCGGGAGTCCCTGGACTTCGTCCTGCCGTCCACCAGCAGCGGCTTTTGTGTCCCCTGGGTCCCTCCTCCCAGATGGAATACGGCTCGCGTGGGTTGTTCGGCAGAGATCTTCTGCTGCAGCTTGACAATCCCCTGGAGAACCGCTTCGGGACGAGGCGGACAGCCGGGGATATAGACATCCACCGGCAAGATCTGATCCACTCCCTGAACCACACTGTAGACATCATACATGCCGCCGCTGTTGGAGCAGGACCCCATGGACATTACCCATTTGGGCTCCGCCATCTGTTCGTAGAGCCTCAGCACTACCGGGGCGATTTTCTTGAATACGGTGCCGGAAATAATGAGGAGGTCAGCCTGACGCGGCGAGGGCCGCAGTACTTCGGCACCGAAGCGGGCCAGATCATAGCGGGAGGTAAAGGCGGTGGCCTCTTCAACAAAGCAACAGGACAGGCCGAAAAACATGGGCCACAGGCTGTATTGCCGCGACCAGTTGAGCAGGGCATCAGCTCTGGCCAGAAGGATATTCCTGGCGGCAGCTATTCTCTTTTGCTTTTCGGCCCCCACTCCAGTCCGCCTTTCTTCCATTCGTACAAGAGACCAATGAGCAGAATGAAAATAAAAAGAGATACCTGCAGCCAGCCTGCCAGCCCGAGTTTGTCGTAGCTTATGGCCCAGGAGAAGATAAAGGCTGCCTCCACATCAAAGATGAGAAAAAAAATGGCCACCAGATAGAAAGGAACCGGATAGCGCAACCGGGCGCTGCCAGTAGGAATGATGCCGCTTTCATAGGGTCTGAGTTTTTCTTGATTCTTCTTCTTTTCCCCCAGCCAGGAAGCAAGAAAGAGCAGAAGGCCTACCAAACCGAGCACTATCAAGCCGTAAAGAGCAAGGCTGCCAAGGCCTGGCTGCCCAAATAATGCGGTGCTGCTGGCTGCACTTGCCTCCACAATTTCTCCGATGCAGAAGAGGCTCTCTTTCAAAAGGAAGGGGCAGCAAGGGAAGCCCTCTTCGAGGCCTGATAGTCAGTACCGCCTGCCCGTTTGGAACCTGGTGAATTTACCTTGCCTGAATTTACAATAAAAATTAAGCGAAGAGAAGGGCCCACAATCATTTTTACTGGCGCCGCTCTGGTTTTCTTGCGGCAATGGCATGCAGGCAGCGGTTGGCAATAACAGCTCAGTCCTTGCCGGTTGACATCCTCACCTGTGCTCGGCTAATTTGAAGATATCTTGCAGAGCCATGCTTCCAGCTTGAAATCAGATCCGGAGAATAACCAGCATCATGCAGCAGCAACTTTCTTTCACCAACCATCAAGGCGAGCAACTCGCCGCAACCTTGCACACACCAGATCCCACCACCGATTACGGCGCCATTCTCGGCCACTGCTTCACCTGTTCGCGCCACACTCAGGTGCTGCGGCAGATCAGCGAAGGACTCTGTACCAGAGGGTTTTTCGTGCTTCGCTTTGACTTTTCCGGCAACGGCCAGAGTGAGGGCAACTTTGCCGATTCCACTTACAGCAAACAGATCAGTGAAATGAAATCTGCAGCGAGCTTTCTCCAGGACAGGGGAGTCAGCTGGCTGGGACTCGTGGGCCACAGTATGGGCGCCATGGTTGCCCTGCTCGCCGCCGCTCAGATGGACTCGGTGCAGGCTGTTTGCTCGCTGGCAGCGCGCTCCAGAATCATGGGGCCTGCAGACCTGTTCGATGCAGGAAACCTCCAAGAGCTGCAGCAAACAGGCGCGGTGTCATTTTTGAGCAGAGGCCGCCAGCTCCAGCTCACAGAGCAATTTTTTGCTGATGCAGCTCGCTATGATCTCAACGCCATAATGCCCTCACTTCGCCAGTATGTGCTGCTCGTGCATGGCGACCAGGACGAGATCATCCCCGCGGCTGAGGCCCACCGTCTGCAGCAGCTCAGACCTCACAAGACCGAGCTTGCCATCATCGAAAGGGGCGACCACATGTTCAGTCAGGATGAGCAGCGGCAGCAGGCGGCGGAACTGGTGGTAGGATGGTTCCATAAACTGAGGCTGCAGCAATTGGCCTGACTGGGGCTGCCTTGCCAGAATGCATCTGAAACTGCTTCCCCGCGGCACTTAATGAACCGCCCTGTATAAAGAGGACGGAAAATACCATGTCTTTCCCTACTGCTTGGAACAGTGAATTTGTCGAGGAACAATATCGCCTGTGGAAAGCTGACCCCAGCAAGATCCCACAGGACTGGCAATTCTTTTTTCAAGGCTTCGAACTGGGCCAGCTCAGAGAACCTGTGGTCGGCGAGGCTTACGACGAAGAGCAACTCGCGGCACAGTTCCGGGTGGATGCCCTGGTATATCGCTACCGCGACCTGGGCCATCTCCTTGCCTGCCTCGATCCCCTATCTGCCTGTCCGACCGACCATCCATATCTCAACATGGCCACTTTCGGCCTCACTGATGAGGACCTGGACCGGGAATTCTACTGCGACATCTTCACGGGGTCGTCCCGGGCCAGGTTGCGCCGGATCGTCGAAGTCCTGAGAGAAACATACTGCCGCTCTGTGGGCGTTGAATACATGCACCTGCAGGACCCGGAAGAACGGCGCTGGCTGCAGCAACGAATGGAGACCTCCAGGAACCGGCCAAGCATGAAGCCGCAAGAAAAGCTGCGCATCCTCCACAGGCTCTACCAGGCAACGCTTTTCGAGCAGTTTCTCCACAGGCGCTATCCTGGGCAGACCCGCTTCTCTCTCGAGGGCGCCGAGAGCATCATCCCCATGCTGGCGGACCTGGTGCGGCATGTGGCTGAACAGGGCTGTCAGGAGATCATCCTCGGCATGGCCCATCGCGGCAGGCTGAACGTGCAGACCAACATTCTCGGCAAGTCCTTCCGGGACATCTTTTGCGAATTCGAGAGCAGCTACGATCCTGACTCCATTGTGGGCTCTGGAGATGTCAAGTATCACAACGGCTATCTCGGCGATCTCCGTTTGGATGGCAACAGGAAGGTGCGCATATTGCTCGTCAACAACCCCAGTCACCTGGAGTCGGTGAACCCCGTAGTTGAAGGGTTTGCCAGGGCAAGAAAGGAGATCCTCCAGGCAGCAGACAGGGCTGCAGTGCTTCCCCTGCTCATTCATGGCGACGCCAGTTTTGCCGGCCAGGGGATCGTGGCCGAAACCTTGAACATGTCCCAGTTGCCAGGCTATAGCACCGGCGGCACCATTCACATCATCATAAACAACCAGATAGGCTACACTACCCTGCCGGAGGATGCCCGCTCCACTCGCTATTCCACCGACATTGCCAAAATGCTCATGGTGCCCGTGTTCCATGTTCACGGAGAAAGTCCTGAGCAGGTGCTCCATGTGACCAGGCTTGCAGCCGACTATCGCCAGGAGTTTGGCAAGGACGTGGTCATCGACGTTGTCTGCTACCGCCGCTACGGCCACAACGAAGGCGATGAGCCATACTTTACCCAACCGCTGATGTACGAAAGAATAAAGCAGAGGCCGTCGTTGGCGGCAATCTATTCTGAACAACTCCGACGGGACAAAATCATAGATGAGCAAGAGGTGAACCGCCTCAAGCAGGAAATCAACAGCAGTCTCGAGGCCGCCTACCAGGCCAGGGAATGTGTCTTTCCCTCGGTAAAGTTTTATGAGAACTGGGACAACATCCAGGCCGACTACTCCCACCAGCCTGTGGATACCACTGTCAGCGAAGCGCGCCTCCTGGAACTGGCCCGCAAACTCAACACCGTGCCCCGGGGATTCAACCTTCATCCCAAGTTGAGCGAGCTTCTGAAAAGGCGGCTGAAAGCCGTGGAAGCAGGAGACTCCATTGACTGGGCCAATGCTGAAAGCCTGGCCTTTGCTTCATTGCTCATGGAACAGATCCCGGTTCGCCTCAGCGGCCAGGACTGCCGCCGGGGGACCTTCAGTCAGCGCCACAGCGTCCTGGTGGACATGAAAACAGGGGAGCGCTACATCCCCCTGAACAGCCTGTCATCCGAGCAGGCGTCATTTTCAGTATACGACAGCTCTCTGTCGGAGGCGGCCATTCTCGGCTTCGAATACGGCTATTCTCTGGCACAGCCCCACGGCCTCACAGCATGGGAAGCGCAGTTTGGCGACTTCGTCAACAATGCCCAGGCCATAATCGACCTCTACATTGCCAGCGGCGAGGCCAAGTGGCAGAGGCTGAGCGGTCTGGTCATGCTCCTGCCACATGGACTGGATGGACTGGGCCCGGAACACTCCAGCGCTCGCCTCGAACGGTTCCTGCAGCTCTGCGCTGCCGACAATTTACAGGTGTGCAATCTCACCACACCGGCCCAGTATTTTCACATGC
The DNA here is from genome assembly GCA_019309045.1 of Deltaproteobacteria bacterium. Classification (NCBI taxonomy): domain Bacteria; kingdom Pseudomonadati; phylum Myxococcota; class Myxococcia; species Deltaproteobacteria bacterium. The sequence continues at coordinate 18,416 of JAFDGZ010000061.1, forward strand.
TGCGGCGCCAGGTAAAGGCCCCTTATCGCAAGCCGCTCGTCATCATGGCCCCCAAGAGCCTCCTGCGCCATCCCAGGGCTGTCTCTCCCAGGTCGGAGCTCAGTGGCGGCACTTTCCACAAAGTGCTCGATGATACGGTGACAGCCTCGCGCGTCAAACGAGTGCTTTTCTGCAGCGGCAAAATCTATTATGAACTCCTGGCAAGACGTGAGGAGCAGAAGAGAACAGACCTGACCTTCGTCAGAGTAGAGCAGCTCTACCCTTTTCCGGAAGAAGAACTGGCTGCAGTTGTCAGGCGCTACCGCAAGGCTGTGGAATGGCTGTGGGTGCAGGAAGAGCCGGAAAACATGGGTGCCTGGACCTTTGTCAGGCCCCGGCTGGCCAGGCTGGCTGGCAGGCATATTGGCTATATCGGCAGAGCTGCTGCTGCCAGCCCTGCCCCGGGTTTTCACACTGTCTACAAGAGTGAGCAGGAGGCCGTGCTGGCGGAAGCTGTGGGCGCCCCTGTTTCTGCTGCTGGAAAGCACAAGAGCAAGGAGTAGAAATGGCATTGGAAATCAAGGTCCCGAGCGTGGGCGAGTCGGTAACCGAGGCAACCCTGGCGCAATGGTACAAAAAGGACGGCGACATGGTGCGCAGAGACGAACCCCTGTTCGTCCTGGAAACTGACAAGGTAACGCTCGAAATCGAGGCAGAGGCCGATGGAGTGCTGCACATAACTGTTGCTGAAGGGGAAACCGTGGCCATCGGCACGGTAGTGGGAATGATCGACACCGAGGCCGCACCAGCTGAAGAAGTGGAAGCAGTTACACCGGCAGCACCAGAAAAGATCCCAGCTGCAGCTCGAGAAGAGGTGCGCCCCGAAGCCGCAGCAACGGTAGCTGAAGCGCCCGGGCCTGCGGCCGCTGCCCTCTCGCCAGCAGTGCGGCGGCTGGTGGCGGAAAAGAACATAGATGTCTCTCGGATCCACGGCACGGGACCGGGCGGCCGTGTGACCAAAGGGGATGTTCTGCTCTACCTGGAACAGCAGGCAGCGGCGGCTGCGGAAGTGACGGCGGCAGCTCCTCCGAAAATCGCTGCAGCGCCGCCTGCAGAGGAGGAAGTCGTGCGCCAGCCAATGAGCAGCATCAGGCAGCGCATTGCCGCCCGGCTGCTAGAGGCCAAGCAGCATACTGCCATGCTCACCACCTTCAACGAGATCGACATGAGCAGGGTGCAGGAACTCCGGAGCCGCTTCCGGGATGTCTTCCAGAAGAAGTACGATATAAGGTTGGGGTTCATGTCCTTTTTCATCAAGGCTGTAGTGGAAGCCCTCAAGGAGTTCCCCGCGGTCAACGCCTCCATCGACGGCAATGATATTGTCTATCACAACTACTACCACATTGGCGTGGCCATTGCCGGGGAGCGCGGTCTGGTGGTGCCGGTCATCCGCCACGCGGACAGGCTCAGTTTTGCCCAGCTGGAACAGGCCATCGTCGACTTCGTCACCAAGATCCGCGACAACCGCCTCGAACTCGCCGACCTCGAGGGCGGCACTTTTACCATCACCAACGGCGGGGTATTCGGCTCCCTGTTGAGCACACCCATACTCAACATGCCGCAAAGCGGCATCCTGGGCATGCACAAGATAGAAGAGCGCCCGGTGGCCCTGGACGGTCAGGTGGTGATCCGGCCGATGATGTACGTGGCCCTGACCTATGACCACCGCCTCATTGACGGCAGGGAGGCCGTCACCTTCCTGGTGCGCATCAAGCAGTTCATCGAGGACCCCGAACGAATGCTCATGGAGATATAGTATGGCCAAGAAAGAGAGCTACGACCTGATTGTAATCGGCGCCGGCCCCGGCGGTTATGTGGCCGCGGTGAGGGCTGCTCAACTGGGGATGAAGGTGGCTTGCCTGGAAAAGGAGCCCCGCCTCGGCGGGGTCTGTCTCAATGTGGGCTGTATTCCCAGCAAGGCCCTGCTGGACTCCAGTGAATACTACCACCTGGCCAGGGAGCACCTGGCAGAACACGGCATCAAGACGGGCCGCCTGAGCCTTGATCTGGCCAGGATGATGGCCAGAAAAGAAAAGGTGGTCGAAGAGCTTACTGACAATGTGCGCCGGCTCCTCGAAGGCCACCAGGTAGCCATTATTCACGGCAGGGCGCGGCTGGCAGCTGCAGACAGGGTGGAGGTGGTCCCGGCAGGCAGCAGCAAGCGGAGCCGGGCGAAGGTCCTGCAAGCCAGAGCCATTCTGCTGGCCACCGGCAGCGAGCCAATGACTGTGCCAGGCCTCGAATTCGACGGCGAGCGCATTGTCAGCTCAACCGAGGCGCTAAATTTCCCCACAGTGCCCAGGGATCTGGCCATTGTGGGCGGCGGCTACATCGGCCTGGAGCTGGGTTCCGTGTGGCAGCGCCTCGGCGCCAGGGTAACCGTGATCGAGATGCTGCCGCAGATTGCCTCCCTGCTGGACGGTCAGGTGTCGCGGGCCCTGGAGCGGATACTCCGCGAGCAGGGCATGGTCTTTCACCTGCGCACCAGAGTTGCAGGAGCCGAAGTCAAGAGAAACAGGGTGCAGGTTGCATTCGAGAGCAACGGCACCGAAGGAAATTTGAGCTGTGAGCGGCTGCTGGTGGCCGTGGGACGCCGGCCGCTGACTGCAAACCTCGGCCTCGAAGAGCTCGGCATCAAGCAGGATGAGCGCAGTGGCCACATCCTGGTGGACGAACAGTATCGCACCAACATCCACAGCATTCTGGCCATCGGCGACCTCATTGCCGGACCGGCCCTGGCCCACAAGGCTTCAGCCGAAGCCATAGCTGCCGTGGAGTCTCTGGCCGGACTGCCGGGCGAGGTGAACTACGACGCCATTCCCGCGGTGATCTACACCTGGCCGGAGGTCGCCACTGTGGGCCTCACCGAGGAGGAGGTCAAGGCGCGCAATATCCCCTATTGCGTTGGCACCTACCCCTTTTCCGGCGCCGGCCGCGCCCGCTGCATGGGGGAAAAGGACGGCTTTGTCAAGATCATTGCCCATGGCAGGACGGACCGGATCCTGGGAGTGCACATCATCGGCCCGCGGGCATCCGACATGATTGCGGAGTGCGTTCTGGCCATGGAATTCGGGGCAAGCTCTGAAGACATCGCCCGCACTATCCATGGCCATCCCACCTTTGCCGAAGCACTCCAGGAGGCTGCCATGGCAGTGCGCAAGTGTTCCATTTATGGTTCCTGACTCGGGGGGATAACACCTGTCGACCGATCTTCATCTGTTATTCCAGTCTTTTCTGAAAAGGGCCATCCATGTGTACAGGTGGAGGGCAATGAGGGCTCTTACTGGGGAGGAAATCTGGCAAGCATGCGGCGGACAGCCCTGTGTATCTCTTTTTCCTTTGCCTGCGGAGTAGATGAAGGACTCAATTCATCAGTGGCAGATCCACGCCAGATGACTTTGCCGCTGACAGCGTCCAGGATGTCCAGAACCAGCGTCTGCTCATTGTACTCGTAGGGCATGTAAAAGGCCCGGTAACGATAGTGACCCAGGCCCCGGTAGTCCGCCAGTTCGATATAGCCTGTCTTCGTGGTGGAACTGGCATGGTAGCTTACGAGGAAATCAGGCGTGCCGCTCTCCTGTTTACTGAAACCCCTGGCCTGCAACTCCCTGTCCACAGCCCGGCGAAATCTCTCATCCAGAAAAGGATCTTCCTGCAACAGCTGCTCCCGCTGTTCAGCCTCGGTCCCCGGAGCCCAGTTGTAGGTCCTGTACCTGGAAAAACTTATGGTCTGATCATAGTCCGTCTGGACCGCCAGGGTCGAGCAGCCGCACAAGACCAGCAGACAGACCATGCCGACGAGTTTGTTTCTTATAGTGTTCATAGTTTGTAGGGCCTCGCCTCTTTCCTTCAACGCATCAGCAGCATACCGTGTGCCATAGCCGGCTGGGCGCAATGTAAGGAATTAACCTGAACCTGTCAAGCGGCTGGCGGGTATAAGGATCGTACGGCCAGGGCTACGAGGCTCGTTTCGGCTGCCGGCCACGGCTTTCGGTTAATCTTGAGTTACAAACAAAGGTCAAAGACAAGAGCTCTCCTGGTGTGACGGCAGGAATGTCTGCGGAGCAAAGAACATTCGGAGCCACCGGCAACTCATTTTGGGGAGCTCGGCTACGGCTACGGTTACGATGCCCGTTTCGGCTGGCGGCCACGTTGTTCGGCTCTTTCCTCGTTGCTGTGCCCCGTTTACGTTCGCGGTAAGATGCCGCTCCCACGATTATCGGCCATGGTCAGGGCTGCGATGCCCGGTGATTACTGGGCACCAGGCAATAAGCAGTAAGCACTGCGACTCATTTTTGTACACGTAGCCTTGACCGTAACCGATACGGGCTTCGTTGCCGTTGCCCTTTGACCTGCCCGGCTACGGCTACGGTTACGAGGCCCGTTTCGGCTGGCGGAGACGTTGTTCGCCTCTTTCTCCGTTGCTGTGACCCTTTCACTTTCGCGGCAAGATGCCGCTCCCACGATTATCGGCTCTCGTCCACGGCTTTCGGCCAATCTTGACCCAGAACAAAGGTCAAAGAGAAAAGCTCTCCTAGTGGGCCGGCA
>JAFDGZ010000062.1 GCA_019309045.1 Deltaproteobacteria bacterium
TTCGTGATCGCTGCCGTCAATGTAGTCTTGCCATGATCTATGTGCCCTATCGTTCCTATGTTGATGTGCGGCTTCGTCCTCTCAAACTTCTTCTTCGCCATGGCGGTTCCTCCTTGGTTTTCACATGGCTTCCGAACCTGAATCCTTGCCCCTCAGTGCCTGGGGAATCTGGGCCTCTTCCTGGCCACCTCTGTCACTATAAGTGCAAATGGCAGCACCAAGGTGCAAACTTACCTGTCAATCCATTAACCTGCCGCTGCTGCCCTCACCTCATTGCTGATGGAGAGCGGCACCGGATCATAGTGTGAAAACTGCATATGGAAAGTGGCCCGACCCTGAGTGGCAGATCTGAGGTCCGTGGCATAGCCGAACATCTCTGCCAGGGGCACATAGGCGTCGATAGTTTGTACGCCAGGCCTGCTCTCCATTCTCAGGATTCTTCCCCGGCGGGCGTTGAAGTCCCCCACGACTTCTCCGATGAAGTCCTCCGGCACCACCACTTCCACTGACATGATGGGCTCCAGCAGAAGAGGTGCCGCCTGCTGAATCCCGGAACGCACCGCCATGCTGCCGGCAATTGCAAAAGCAATATCCGAGGAATCCACCTCGTGATAAGAACCGTCCACCAGGCTCACCCGAATATCCACCACTGGATAGCCGGCAAAAATTCCCTGCTCCAACGCCTCTCGCACGCCGCGCTCCACGGCGCCCACGTATTCTTTCGGCACCACACCTCCCACGGTGCGGTCCACGAACTCGAACCCTGCTCCCCGGTCGCTCGGCTCCAGCTCGAGCCATACATGACCATACTGACCCCGGCCGCCGCTCTGGCGGACAAAGCGGCCTTCGCTCCTCACCTTGCGGCTGATGGTCTCCCGGTAGGCAACCTGGGGTCTGCCCACCCTGGCCTGCACGCCGAACTCCCGCAGCAGCCGGTCCACGATAATTTCCAGATGGAGTTCACCCATGCCAGAAATGATGGTCTCACCGGTCTCGGCATCCACTCGCACACTGAAGGAGGGATCTTCCCGGGCAATCTTCCCCAGACCCTGGCCCAGCTTTTCCTGGTCTGCCTTGCTGCCGGGCTCTATGGCGATTGAAATGACCGGCTGCGGTATATCCATGCTTTCCAGCACAATGGGATGCCCGGGGTCGCACAGGGTGTCGCCAGTGCCAGTATTGCGGAGTCCCAGGGCGGCAGCGATGTCGCCGGCGTATACCGCCTTGACTTCCTCACGCTTGTCAGCGTGCATCTTCAGCAAGCGGCCGATTTTTTCCCTGGACTTCTTGTTGCAGTTCAGCACCTGGGTGCCGCTGGAAAGCTGCCCCGAGTAAACCCGCAAGAAGGTGAGATGACCCACGAATGGGTCGTTCATTATCTTGAAGGCCAGGGCCGCAAAGGGTGATTCATCCGCAGGCGTGCGAATCTCTTCCCTGCCGTCAGGCGTCAATCCTACTATGGCTGGCACATCCACAGGCGAGGGCAGATATTTTACCACACCGTCCAGCAATGTCTGGATTCCTTTATTCTTGAAGGCTGCGCCGCAGAAGGTTGGCACCAGCTTCAGCTGGAGCGTCGCCCTTCTGAGTGCCGCCTCCAGTTCGTCATTATTGATTGCCTGCCCTTCGACGTACTTTTCCAGCAGGGTTTCGTCGGTGTCAGCCAGGGCTTCAATGAGTCTGCTCCTGTATTCTGCGGCCTGGGCCTGCAGGTCAGCAGGAATGTCCACCACCTCGTAGGCCGCTCCCAGAGTGCTGTCATCCCACACCAGGGCCTTTTCAGCTATCAGGTCGATGACGCCCCGGAACTTCTGCTCCCGTCCCAGGGGAAGCTGTACGGCCACAGGATGAGCACCGAGCCTGGTTTGCATCATCTCCAGGCACCGCTGGAAATTCGCCCCCAGCCGATCCATCTTGTTGACAAAGGCAATCCTGGGCACGCCGTAACGATCCGCCTGCCGCCAGACCGTCTCTGATTGCGGCTCCACGCCTCCCACTGCACAAAAAACAGCCACAGCACCATCGAGCACCCGCAGAGAACGCTCCACCTCTACAGTGAAATCCACGTGCCCCGGCGTGTCAATGATATTGATCCGGCAGTCACGCCAGAAACAGGTGGTAGCTGCACTGGTTATAGTGATGCCGCGCTCCTGTTCCTGCTCCATCCAGTCCATTACTGCAGTGCCAGAGTCCACTTCACCCATCTTGTAGGACACACCAGTGTAGTAGAGAATCCTCTCCGTGGTGGTGGTCTTGCCGGCATCAATGTGAGCCATGATGCCGATGTTGCGAATTTTATCGAGTGCAGTTTGTCTGGCCATGTTCTCTTCTGTGTCCTGGCCGCCAGCTGGTCAGCCAGGGTCAGCCTGCTGTGCAACCGTTTACCAGCGGTAATGGGCAAAAGCTTTGTTGGCTTCTGCCATCCGGTGGGTGTCTTCCTTTTTCTTGACCGCCGCCCCCCGGTTGTTGGCTGCATCCAGCAGCTCCCCGGCAAGCTTGAGCGTCATGCTCTTCTCGGAACGTCCCTGGGCATTGCCTATAATCCAGCGTGTTGCCAGCGCCAGCTGGCGGCTGGCTCTAACCTCCACCGGAACCTGATAGGTTGAGCCGCCCACTCGCCGCGATTTCACTTCAATCCGTGGTTTCACATTGTCCAGTGCCTTGTGAAATACTTCCAGCGGGTCTTTCTTGCTCCGTTGAGCTATCACCTCGAAGGCGTCATAGAGTATGCGCTCGGCCACACTTTTCTTGCCCTCGCGCATGATATTGTTGATGAACTTTGCCACCAACTTGCTGCCGTATTTCGGGTCCGGCAATATTTCCCGCTTCGGTACCTCTCTTCTTCTCGGCATAGGCTGTCTCCCTGTTCAGGAATGGCTTCCGGCCCTTGTCTGGCACCTGTTCTCTTCGTGCCTGAGACACGGCATGGGCCACGGCAAGCAGACCGTGGCCCATGCAAAGGTAGCCTTCCTCCCCCGAGCTATTTGGGTTTCTTTGCCCCGTACTTGGACCGGCCCTGACGTCGGTCCTGTACTCCTGTGGCATCGAGGGTCCCGCGAATTATATGATAGCGCACACCCGGCAGGTCTTTGACGCGCCCTCCCCTTATCAAAACAACAGAGTGCTCCTGCAGATTGTGACCGACACCCGGAATGTAGGAGGTCACTTCGATGCCGTTCGTCAGTCGCACTCGAGCAATCTTCCGCAGCGCTGAATTCGGCTTTTTGGGTGTGGTGGTATAGACCCGAACGCACACGCCGCGCTTCTGGGGGCATCCCTGCAAAGCAGGTGTGCTCGATTTCTGCTTGACCCTTTTTCGTCCTTTTCGGACCAGCTGATTAATGGTTGGCATCCTTGTATCCGCCTCACGCAAAACGGCCCGTCCACTTGCTGACGACCTTGCAGTTTTTGTCCACTACCAAAATTTAGTAAAGGTACAGGCTAACCTTTCTTTTGTCAAGAAATTTTTCCATAACAATTTCGCCCGGCTCTGCCCCCACCACTCGACCGGCGCCAGCCCGGCCCACATCAGGCAGCCGCCCCCGCCAGATCCACAGGGGCTGGCCGGGGCGCTGCTTCTAATGGCAGGCAGGAGTAGATGTCTTGGCCGGCATCTCCCGGTATTCCTTCATACCGGTTCCTGCGGGTATGAGCCTGCCCATGATAACGTTTTCCTTGAGACCCCGCAGATAATCGATGCGCCCGGCAACAGCAGCTTCGGTGAGCACCTTGGTGGTTTCCTGGAAGGAGGCCGCCGAAATGAAGCTCTCCGTACTCAGCGAGGCCTTGGTAATGCCGAGCAGCAGGGGCTCACCAGAGGCCGGCTTTTTGCCGGCGTCGATCAGCGCCTGGTTGATCTCCTCGAAGCGATACTTCTCCACATGCTCACCCTCGAGGAAGTCCGAATCTCCCGCGTCAGTAATGCGCACCCGCCGCAGCATTTGCCGGACAATGACCTCGATGTGTTTGTCGTTGATCTTGACGCCCTGCAGCCTGTAGACCTGCTGTACTTCGTTGACCAGATACTTGGCCAACTCTTTTTCACCCAGGATGTTGAGAATGTCATGCGGATTGGCGGCGCCGTCCATGAGGGGCTCGCCGGCTCGCACCAGGTCCCCCTCGTGCACGCTGATGTGCTTGCCCTTGGGGATCAGGTACTCCTTGGCTTCTCCCACCTCGGGGGTGATGATCACCTTGCGCTTGCCCTTGGTGTCCTTGCCGAAGGAAACCACGCCGCTGATCTCACTGATGACCGCCTGTTCCTTGGGTTTGCGTACTTCAAAAAGTTCTGCCACTCTCGGCAGACCGCCGGTGATGTCTTTGGTCTTGGTGGTCTCCCGAGGAATCTTGGCAAGTACGTCGCCGGCCGATACCTGGTCTCCCTCAGAAACCATAATGATAGCGCCAACAGGCATGAAGTAGCGCGCCGCAGTCGGCCCCACCTTGGCCGTCTTGCCGCTCTCATCTTTGATGGACACCCGCGGCCGCACGTCGGCATCCCGGTACTCCACGATCACCTTGCTCGCCTTGCCCGTAACCGGGTCCACCTTCTCCTGCATAGTTATGCCTTCGACAATGTCGCCAAATTTCACCGTGCCAGGCACATCGGTAAGTATGGGCGTGGTGAAGGGGTCCCACTCCGCCAGCAAGGTGTTGGCCTCGATCTTCTCCCCTTCTTTCACCTTCAGTTTTGCGCCGTAGATGATCTGGAAGCGCTCGCGCTCGCGTCCTCCCTCGCCAATGATGGTGATCTCGCCGTTGCGATTCATCACCACCAGGTCGCCCTCCACATTGGTCACCGTGTGGAGATTGACGAATTTGACGGTGCCGGGATAACGGTTGCTTATCGATGTCTGCTCGATTCGCTTGCTGGCGGTGCCGCCAATGTGGAAGGTGCGCATGGTGAGCTGCGTGCCCGGCTCCCCAATGGACTGGGCTGCGATAATGCCGATGGCCTCGCCGATCTCCACCATGCGGCCGTGTGCCAGGTCGCGGCCATAGCAGCGGGCACAGGCGCCTCGTTTGCTGCGGCAGGTGAGAACGGAGCGGATTGGCACCTTTTCTATTCCTGCTTCCTCGAGCAGACTGACTGCCTGCTCGTCTATCTCTTCATTGGCCTGCACCAGCACCTCACCAGTCACCGGGTCCTTGATGTCCAGCCAGGCAACGCGGCCGAGTATTCTTTCACTCAGCTGCTGGATGACCTCGCCAGCCTCAGTGAGCGCCTCCACCCATATGCCGTCAATGGTGTGGCAGTCTTCCTCGCAGATAATGGAGTCCTGGCTGACATCCACCAGGCGCCTGGTGAGGTAGCCCGAGTTGGCTGTCTTCAGGGCCGTGTCCGCCAGCCCTTTGCGGGCGCCGTGTGTGGAGACGAAGTACTGCAGCACGGTGAGTCCCTCTCTGAAGTTGGCTGTAATGGGAGTCTCGATGATCTCCCCGGAAGGCTTGGCCATGAGGCCGCGCATGCCGGACAGCTGGCGCATCTGGTCCTTGCTGCCTCGAGAGCCCGAGTCCGCCATCATGAATATAGGGTTGAAAGAGGCCATTTGCATGGTCTCGCCTTTGGGTCCGGTGACGGTCTCGGTAGCGATCTCATGCATCATTTCACTGGCAATGTCTTCGGTGGCCTTGGCCCAGATGTCGACAACCTTGTTGTATTTCTCACCGTCAGTGATGAGGCCTTCGTTGTATTGCCGCTCGATCTCGCGGATATTCTCCGAGGCCTCCTGAATGATGTCCTGTTTCCGATGGGGAATGACCATATCAGATACTGCAATGGAAACCCCGGAGCGAGTGGCGAACTTGTAGCCGATGTCCTTGATCCTGTCTGCCAGGATCACCGTACTCTTCACCCCGGCCGTGCGGTAGCTGGCATTGAAAAGTTCAGCCAGGGCCCGCTTGTTCATCACCCGGTTTATCAGCTCGAAGGGGAGCTCCGGCGGCACCACTTCGGAAAGCAGCACGCGGCCCGTGGTGGTGGTCACCCGCTTGCCATTCAAGCGTACAGAAATGCGGGCGTGCAGGTCCAGCTCTCCAGCATCAAAGGCGCAGCGAACCTCCTCGGGGCTGGCAAACACTTTGTCTTCACCCCGGGCAAAGGGCTTCTCCCTGGTCATGTAGTAGATGCCGAGGACAATGTCCTGGCTGGGCACAATGATGGGCTCGCCATGAGCAGGGCTGAGAATGTTGTTGGTGCTCATCATGAGGACCCGGGCCTCTATCTGCGCCTCGATGGACAGGGGCACGTGCACCGCCATCTGGTCGCCGTCGAAGTCGGCGTTGAAGGCGGCGCAGACAAGCGGGTGAATTTGAATGGCCTTGCCCTCAATGAGCTTTGGTTCAAAGGCTTGAATGCCAAGGCGGTGCAAGGTGGGAGCCCGGTTGAGAAGCACGGGATACTCTTTTACCACCTCATCCAGACAGTCCCATACCTCGGGGGTCTCCTTCTCCACCATCTTCTTGGCGCTCTTGATGGTGTTCACATGGCCGCGTTCCTCGAGCTTGTTGTAAATGAATGGCTTGAAGAGCTCCAGGGCCATTTTCTTGGGCAGGCCGCACTGGTGCAGCCGCAGGTCTGGACCGATGACGATCACCGAGCGTCCGGAGTAGTCCACCCTCTTGCCGAGAAGGTTCTGCCGAAAGCGCCCCTGTTTGCCCTTGAGCATGTCGGAAAGCGACTTCAGCGGCCTCTTGTTCGGGCCGGTGATGGTCTTGCCCCGTCTGCCGTTGTCGAAGAGCACATCCACGGCCTCCTGCAGCATGCGCTTCTCGTTGCGAATGATGATCTCGGGGGCGTTCAGCTCCTGCAGCCGCCGCAAGCGGTTGTTGCGGTTGATGACCCTGCGGTAGAGATCGTTCAGGTCGCTGGTGGCAAAGCGGCCGCCGTCGAGAGGCACCAGGGGACGCAGGTCCGGCGGCAGCACTGGAATGACCTCCAGGATCATCCACTCCGGCCTGGCTTCGGACTCGCGAAAGGCATTTACCACCTTGAGCCGCTTGGCGAGCTTTTTGCGCTTGGCCACGGAATTGGTCTTGCTCATTTCCTGGCGCAGCTCCTCGGCCAGCTTGTCGAGCTCCAGGCCGGCGAGCAATTCCCTGATCGCTTCCGCGCCGATTCCCACTCTGAAACTGTCGCCATACTGCTGCCGCAGCTGGCGGTAGCGCTCCTCCCCCAACAGCTCCTGCTTGCTGAGCGGAGTGTCACCGGGGTCCACCACAATGTAGGAGTCGAAATAGAGGACCTTTTCCAGCTCTTTGAGGGTAAGGTCCAGCAGATTGCCCACCTTGCTGGGCAGACTCTTGAGAAACCAGATGTGGGCCACCGGAGCCGCCAGCTCGATATGACCCATACGCTCGCGCCTCACCTTGGATTGGATCACTTCTACACCGCACTTTTCGCACACCACGCCCCGGTGCTTCATGCGCTTGTACTTGCCGCAGTTGCACTCGTAGTCCTTGGTGGGGCCAAATATCTTGGCGCAGAACAGACCATCCCGCTCGGGCTTGAATGTCCGGTAGTTGATAGTTTCAGGCTTCTTGATCTCCCCGTATGACCACTCACGGATTTTCTCAGGAGAGGCCAAAGAGATGCGCACTGCATTGAAACTCAATGGATCCTTGGGACGTACAAAAAGGTTGTACAGTTCCTTCACTGCAACCTCCCCGGGTGAACCCGACCGCGGCTCACCCTGATAATATCAACTGCAAAAAACCAACAACCCCTGGGCAGCTGTCTCACTCCACCTCCTCCAGCAGGCGGACGTCCAGGCCCAGGGCCTGCAATTCCTTCACCAGTACGTTGAAAGACTCGGGCAGGCCCGCTTCCAGGGTATTTTCACCCTTGACAATCTTCTCGTACATGCGGGTTCTGCCGGCCACATCGTCTGATTTTACTGTGAGGAACTCCTGGAGCGCGTAGGCAGCGCCATAGGCCTCCATGGCCCAGACCTCCATCTCGCCGAGCCGCTGGCCGCCGAACTGTGCTTTGCCGCCAAGCGGCTGCTGCGTCACCAGCGAATAGGGGCCAATGGAGCGGGCGTGGATCTTGTCGTCCACCAGATGGTGCAGCTTCATGATGTACATGATGCCCACAGTTATCTGCCGATCAAAGGGCTCGCCTGTGCGGCCGTCGTAAAGCGTTGTCTGCCCCAGCTCGGGCAGGCCAGCTTCGCTGAGAAACTCCCTGATTTCCTGTTCTTCCGCCCCGTCAAAGACCGGGCTGGCCACATGGAAACCTTCGCGGTAGTGCGGAATGAGCCCTTTGAACTCCTCGTCGCTGGCCTGGGCGAAATAGGCGTCGAACTCCTCAGCCCCATAGAGGCGGCGCAGTTTTTCTTCTATGGTTTCCCTGCTCTTGTACTCCTCGAGCATCCTGGCCAGCTGCTCGCCAATGCCCTTGGCAGCCCAGCCCAGATGGGTCTCCAGAACCTGGCCCACGTTCATTCTCGAGGGCACCCCCAGGGGGTTCAAGACAATGTCCACCGGAGTGCCGTCTTCGAAATAGGGCATGTCTTCTTCAGGCAGCACCCGACTGACCACGCCCTTGTTGCCGTGGCGGCCGGCCATCTTGTCGCCCACAGAGAGCTTGCGCTTGACTGCCACGTAGACCTTCACCATCTTGATCACGCCCGGCGGCAGCTCGTCACCTTTCTTCAGTTTGGCGATCTTGTCTTCAAAGAGCATCTGGACGAGATCCACCTGCTCGTGGTAGTTCTCCCAGATCATCTGCACCTGGGCGCTTGTTTCGGGCTCGCCAGCAACTTCGATCTCCGGCCATTGAGCCGGGCCCAGCTGGCTGAGTGCCTCAGCAGTCAATGCCTCGCCCTTCTTGATGATGACCCTTCTGCCGAGCTTCAAGGCCCGGCCAGCTTTCTTGCCGCTGAGCAGTCGCACAAGCTTGCGCAGGGCGCTCTTCTTTATGATCTTGATTTCGTCCCTCTGATCTTTCAAAAGGCGGCCCACCTCCTCGTCCTCGATGGACTTGGTCCGTTCGTCCTTGTCCACTCCCTTGCGCGAGAACACTCTGGCGTCGATGACAATGCCTTCCACGCCCGGAGGCACTCTCAAGGAGGTGTCCTTCACATCTCCCGCCTTCTCACCGAAGATGGCCCGCAGCAGTTTCTCCTCAGGAGTAAGCTGGGTTTCTCCCTTGGGCGTTACCTTGCCTACCAGGATGTCGCCGGTCTTGATATTGGCGCCGACGCGAATGATGCCGCTCTCGTCCAGATCTTTGAGAGCCTCCTCACCAATGTTGGGAATGTCCCTGGTAATCTCTTCTTTGCCCAGTTTGGTATCTCGGGCTATCAGTTCAAACTCTTCGATGTGAATAGAGGTGAAGACGTCTTCCTTTACCACCCGCTCGCTCACCAGTATGGAGTCCTCGAAATTGTAGCCGCCCCAGCTCATGAAGGCCACGGTGACGTTGCGGCCAAGGGCCAGTTCACCCATTTCCGTTGCCGGACCGTCTGCGATGATCTGTCCCTTGCTCACTTTCTGGCCTGGATAGACCAGCGGCTTTTGATTGAAGCAGGTATTCTGGTTGGAGCGCTGGAACTTGGTGAGTTTGTAAATGTCAACGGCCGAGGCAAGGGCGCCTTCCTCGTCACCATTCTGCGCCGCCCGCACCACTATCCTGTTGGCGTCCACATCCTCCACCACGCCATCGCGGCGGGCCACAACCGTGACGCCCGAATCAGCGGCCACCACCCGCTCCATGCCCGTACCTACTAGTGGTGAGCGCGCTTGCAGCAGGGGCACAGCCTGGCGCTGCATGTTGGAGCCCATGAGCGCCCGGTTGGCGTCGTCGTTTTCCAGAAAAGGTATGAGAGAGGCAGCCACACTCACCAGCTGGTTCGGGCTGACGTCCATGAAGTCCACTTCCTCCGGAGGGACCATGACGAATTCGCCTTCGCGTCGGCAGGAGACCAGTTCCTTGATAAAATGACCATTTTCATCCAGCGGCGCATTCGCCTGGGCAATGGCGTGCTGCTCTTCATCCATGGCGCTCAGGAAAACCACCTCGTCCGTTACCCGACCATCCTCGACCACTCGATAGGGCGTCTCGATAAAGCCGTACTCGTTCACCCTGGCGTAGGTACTCAGGGAAACAATGAGGCCAATGTTGGGGCCCTCCGGGGTTTCAATAGGACAGATGCGGCCGTAGTGGGTGGGATGCACGTCGCGCACCTCGAAGCCGGCCCGCTCACGGGTGAGCCCTCCTGGACCGAGGGCACTCAACCTCCGTTTGTGAGTAATCTCGCTCAGGGGATTGGTCTGGTCCATGAACTGGCTGAGCTGGCTGGTGCCGAAGAACTCCTTGACCACCGCGGAGACCGGCTTGGCGTTGATGAGATCGTGCGGCATGAGCGCATCGATTTCCTGGAGACTCATTCGCTCTTTGATGGCGCGCTCCATCCTCACCAGACCGATGCGATACTGGTTCTCCAGCAGTTCTCCCACGGCTCGAATGCGCCGATTGCCCAGGTTGTCGATGTCATCCACCGCACCCTGGGTATCCTTGATTTCGATGAGGCGCCTGACCGCCTTGAGAATGTCCTCTTTGGTAAGCGTTCTCTGGCTCAGCGGTATGTCAGTCAGTCCCAGCTGCTGGTTTATTTTCAGGCGGCCTACTTCGGAGAGGTCATAATTCTCGGGGTTGAAGAACAGGTTGCGGAAAAATTCCTGGGCCACCTCCAGGGTGGGCGGATTGCTGGGCCGCAGTTTGCGATAAATCTCGAGAATGGCAGTGTCTGTATCATCCACCTTGTCCAGCAGCAGGGTGTTGCGAAAACACGGACTCACATTGGCTCCGTCCATGAACAACAGTTCTATGGAATTCACCCCGTGCGCCCTGAGCAGGACCAGATGTTCTTCGCTGAGTGTTTCGTTGCACTGGATGAGGACTTCACCTGTTTCCTCATCAACCACGTCATGGGCTATGACCCGGCCGACAAGATCCTCGTCAGGAAAGGGGATGCGGTCGATTTCGGCCTCTTTGAGCTGGCGGATGAGCTTCACCCCCAGCTTGCGGCCCTTTTTCACCAGCAAGTCGCCGGTCTTGGGATGGGTCACATCCACCGGGGACTTGGTGCCCATGAGAAACTCTTTTTCCACGGGCCTGGAAATCCCCTCGTCGCTGAGAAACACGGTTTCCGTGCGATAAAAGTAGTTGAGCAGCTCTTCGCTGCTGTAACCCAGTGCCTTGAGCAGGATAGTTACCGGGAACTTCCGCCGCCTGTCTATGCGCACATGCAGGATGTCCTTGTGGTCGAACTCCAGGTCGATCCAGGAGCCCCGCAGGGGAATGATGCGCGCTGAATAGAGCAGCTTGCCGCTGGAGTGCGTCTTCCCCTTGTCGTGGTCGAAAAAGATGCCGGGGGAGCGATGCAACTGGCTCACCACCACCCGTTCAGTGCCGTTGACGATAAAGGTGCCGTTTTCCGTCATCAGAGGAATGGTGCCGAAGTAAATCTCCTGCTCTTTGATGTCCCGGATACTGCGCGCACCTGTGTCTCTGTCCACGTCATAGACCACCAGCCGCACTGTGATCTTCAGGGGGGCCTCGTAAGTCATGCCGCGCTGCAGGCACTCGTCAACATCATACTTGGTCTCACCAATGCTGTAGCGGACGAACTCCAGGGACGCCGTGCCCGCAAAGTCACGGATAGGAAAGACTCCTTTGAATACTCCTTGCAGTCCCTTGTCCACCCTTTGATCAGGGTCCACGTCTTTCTGCAGAAAGCGCTCGTAGGACTGCCGCTGCATTTCGATAAGATTGGGGATATCGACAATGCTCCTTATTTTGCCCAGATTTCTCCGGATATGGTAATTATTGGCCAACGAGGTCGTCATGGTGTCTCCTCTTTGCCAACATGTCAGGTCCATTCACCTGTGGGCCTTTGCCGGGGGCAGTCTAACCCCCGGCAGGCCGCAGTGACTCGACCTTGATGCTTCTCACACGGACCACAGGCCACTGGGTCCGCGGGCAATAAAACTTTCAGCCGGCGCTGCTGATTGCAAAACCTGCAGCGCCCTTTTCTTTCTGGCAATGCTGTTTACTTAACCTCGACTGTGGCGCCAGCTTCCTCCAGCTGTTTGGCCACATCTTCTGCTTCCTCCTTGGGAACGCCTTCTTTGACCTTCCCGGGCAGCTCATCAACGAGAGCTTTGGCCTCCTTCAGACCAAGGCCGGTCACAGCCCGGACCACCTTGATCACCTGGATCTTCTTGTCACCGACAGCAGTGATGACCACATCGAATTCGGTCTTCTCTTCCGCCGGAGCAGCAGCTTCAGCCGCGCCTGCCCCCGCCATGCCGGGCATGGCCATGGGCATGGCCGCCATGGGAGCCGCTGCCGAAACACCGAGCTCTTCTTCCAGCTCTTTGATAAGTTCTGCCAACTCGAATACGGGCATGTTCTTGATGTATTCCTTGACATCATCCTTGGTAATACCTGCCATTATTCAACTCCTTTGCATGCCTTTAGTGACTTGTTTCTTTCATGAGGCCTGGGCGGCCTTCTGCTCCACAGCCTTGAGCAGCCCCACCAGGTTCCTCGGGGTGGCAGCGAGCACAGTGACAAAATCTCGCGGCACCGCGCTCATCACGCCGAGCAAGGATGCGGGCACAGAACTGAGCAGTCCGAGCAGTCTTGCCTGGAGCTCTTCCTTGGAAGGCAGGCTGATCACACTTTTCAGCCTTTCCGCATCCATGAGCGTCCCTGAGAGCACTCCCACCTTCAACTCCAGATTGTCGTTGCTCTTGGCAAAATCTACCAGCAACTTTGCCGGAGTGATCTCGTCGTCATAGCCGAGGGCCAGGGCACAGGGACCATCGAAATGATCTTCCAGAGGTGCCGCTGGTGTGCCTTTCACTGCCAAGCGGGCCAGGGTGTTTTTCACCACCCGGTATTCGATGCCCGCCTCTTGCAGACTGCGGCGCAGGGCATTGATTTCGGCCACCTTGAGACCACGATAGTCAGTGATGACTGCAGCCCTGGTCTTCTCTAGTTTGGCGCGAAGCTCGGCCACTACTGCTTCCTTTTCTTGTCGCTTCAAGGTATCTTCCTCCCTCCTTTCTTCTGCCGGCGCGCCCCTTCTGTCACGCATTGTCCATGCTGAGAGGAGTTGTCCAAGGATAATGGGCGGATCGCCTTGCTCGATCTCGGTAGGCTGACCCAGCGTCAATTATCCCCTTGTTGCCCACCCGGCAGAAAAGGTGGATCGCCTTTCCCTGGCCTGGGCTGCCAACTGAGAAGGGGACCTACTGTCTTGGACGAACCAGAGCACCGCCTTGGCAGTAGCATTAACAACTTCTGGTTGTTCTCCTGAAATCCTCTGAAGTGTTTGTTTGACTCCTTGCCATAGATCCAGGTGAGCCGTGACCATACCTTGTACTTCGATTCGCAAGTGCAGTGACCTATTTTGATGATTTACCTCGAAGCAATTGCTCACTCAGCACCAGGTCCTGAGTAAATAAGTTCATCATTGAACTTATGAATCGAAGGACTAAGCAAGTAAGGTCTTCACATGAGCGGGGTCTACCTTGATGCCCGGGCCCATTGTGGTGGAAATCGCAATACTCCTCAGGTAGGTGCCTTTACTTGCCGCCGGTTTCAAGCGAATGACGGTATCCATGAAAGTGGCGATATTTTCCAGCAGTTTCTCTGCGCCAAAAGAGACCCTGCCCACCGGTGCGTGCACAACCCCTGATTTTTCCACCCGAAAATCAATTTTGCCTGACTTGATCTCTTTGATGACCCTGGCCAGATCAAAAGTTACGGTGCCAAGCTTGGCGTTGGGCATGAGACCGCGCGGCCCGAGTATCCTGCCGATTTTCCCCACCGAAGCCATCATGTCCGGCGTGGCCACGGTCTTGTCGAACTCCAGCCAGCCACCCTTGATTTTTTCGATCAAGTCGTCGCCGCCCGCAAAATCCGCCCCGGCCTCCAGGGCTTCCTTTTCTTTTTCGCCCCTGGCAAAGGCTAGAACGCGCACAGACTTGCCAGTGCCATTGGGCAGGACCACAGTACCCCGGACCATCTGGTCTGCCCGCCGCGGATCCACCCCCAGACGGACGGCCACATCAACACTTTCATCAAAACGAGCGTAGGCACACTCGAGGGCAAGCTTCACTGCCTCGGCAAAATCATATCGTTGGCTGAGGTCGAGTTTCTCTCGAACCTGGCGAAATTTCTTTCCTCTCTTGGCCATCTTCAATCTCCAGACTATTCAACGGTAATTCCCATGCTCCTGGCTGTACCTTCTATTGTACGCACTGCTGCCTCCAGAGTAGTGGCATTGAGATCGGGCATCTTCAGCTTGGCAATCTCTTCCACCTGCTGCCGGCTCACAGTTCCCACCTTTTCCCTGTTCGGTTCACTGGAGCCTTTGGCTATTTTCGCTGCTTTCTTCAGCAATACTGAGGCGGGAGGTGTCTTGGTCACATAGGTGAAGGAGCGATCGGCATACACAGTGATAACTACAGGAATAATCATGCCCTCCTGCCCCTGGGTCTTGGCATTGAACGACTTGCAAAACTCCATTATGTTCACCCCGTGTTGACCGAGAGCAGGGCCAATCGGCGGAGATGGGTTGGCCTGACCAGCCACCACTTGCAGTTTGATGTTCGCAATAACCTTTTTTGCCATGATCGATCTCTCCTGGTAACTCCTTCATTCCTCTGTGGCAAGCATGCAGGTTAGATCTTGGTCACCTGGACGAAATCAAGCTCCACCGGGGTAGAGCGCCCGAAAATGCTGACGAGAACCCGCACTTTGCCCTTTTCTGGATTGATCTCGTCTACCACACCACTGAAATTTGAAAATGGGCCGTCAATGACCCGCACCTCGTCGCCCCTTTCAAAGAGATACTTGGGCTTGGGCTTCAAGGCTCCTTCTGCCATCTGATTGATAATCTTTTCAGCCTCTTCGTCGCTGAGAGGCGTCGGCTTGCCCTTGCCCCCGATAAATCCCGTCACCTTGGGGGTATTCTTGACAATGTGCCATGTTTCGTCATTGAGCTCCATTCGCACCATGATATAGCCGGGATAGAATTTGCGAGCTGAAGTCTTGCGCTCACCCCTGACCAGCTCCACCACCTTCTCTGTGGGCACCAGGATTTCATCGAAGAGGTCTTCCTTGCCAAGACTCCTGATGCGGTCTTCAAGAGCTCCTTTTACCTTCTGCTCATATCCCGAATAGGTGTGCACAATAAACCACTGTTTGGCCACTGCAGTATCTCCGATCTACCGCCCAGTTCGGCCTTCACCTCCAGGCACCAATGTCCAATTCTTGACCTCTCCCCTAGCTCAGGACCATTTTCAGTATTCTGGACAATCCAAGATCCACGAGACCAAGAAAAGCGCCAATCAAGAAGACAATGACCAGCACCACAGAGGTGGAAGCTATTGTCTCCTTTCGACTGGGCCAGGTTACTTTGGTCAGCTCCACCTTGGCTTCCCGGACGAATTGCCCCGCCTGCTTCACTATGCCGGCAGTACGCGCACTCACACCATCCTTCTGGGGTGACTTGCTCTTTCTGGCAGCATCCTTTCGAACTCTGGCGCTGGAATCTGCACTGCTGCCCCTGGCTTTGGCACTGACAGCACTGTTCCTTCTAGCTGACCTCTTTTTTCCTTTCTTGGCCATTTTCGCGATCTCCCCAGAGTGCTCTCCGCTCTCTTAAAAATAAATGGCAGGCCAGGAGGGATTCGAACCCCCAACACCCGGATTTGGAGTCCGGTGCTCTAGCCGTTCGAGCTACTGGCCTGCAGGAATACGTGCGTAACAGATCATCAGTTCCAATGGCTGCGCAGCCAACAGCGCTCACCATTTCTCACATTGTCCGGCGCTTGTTCCTGAAGCGGGCAAAACTCTCCACCAGAGGCTTGACCTCTGGGCACCGTACGAGCCGTCTATTTGGTCTCTCTGTGAACCGTGTGGTGTCCACAGAAGCGACAATATTTACGAAACTCCAGTTTGTCAGGAGTAGTCCTCTTGTTTTTAGTGGTTGTATAATTTCGCCTCTTGCATTCACTGCAGGCGAGAGTAACAATGATTCGCATGCTCTACTCCAAGGCCTGGGAGAGGCCATGGCAAGGTTGGCCGATGGAGTTGGCCCGGTTATTCGATGACCTCGCTGATGACTCCCGCACCCACCGTGCGACCTCCCTCCCGAATGGCAAAGCGCAGCTCCTTCTCCATGGCTATAGGAGTGATCAACTCCACCCGCATGGCCACATTGTCACCAGGCATGACCATCTCCACCCCCTCGGGCAGCGTCACCACCCCGGTCACATCCGTAGTGCGAAAATAAAACTGCGGCCGATATCCATTGAAAAACGGCGTGTGCCGACCTCCCTCCTCCTTCTTCAATACATACACTACCTGACCACGCTCCACCTCGTCTCGCTTCACTCCACGCAACAATACACCTATGTTGTCTCCCGCCCGACCCTCATCCAGCGTCTTGCGAAACATCTCCACACCTGTACACACCGTCTTGTGCGTCGGCCGAATCCCCACTATCTCTACCTCGTCGCCTACTCGCACTATACCACGCTCAACTCTACCCGTTACCACCGTCCCTCGACCAGATATGCTGAAAACATCCTCTATCGGCATCAAAAACGGCTTGTCTATATCACGCACCGGCTCCGGTATGTACTCGTCCACTGCATCCATTAACTCAAATACACAACGAGCCTCCTCACTGTCAGGATCATCACTCTCCAGCGCCTTCAACGCACTGCCCCGAATGATCGGTACATCGTCGCCAGGAAACTCGTACTTGCTCAACAACTCCCGCAACTCCAACTCCACCAGCTCGATCAACTCCTCATCGTCCACCATGTCTACCTTGTTCAAAAATACCACAATGTACGGCACTCCTACCTGACGCGCCAGCAATATGTGCTCCCGCGTCTGCGGCATAGGACCATCATCCGCCCCTACCACCAGTATCGCTCCGTCCATCTGCGCCGCACCTGTAATCATGTTCTTGATGTAGTCCGCATGACCAGGACAGTCCACATGCGCATAGTGCCGCTTGTCCGTCTCATACTCCACATGCGCCGTCGCTATCGTTATCCCCCGCTCCTTCTCCTCCGGCGCCTTGTCTATCTCGTCAAACGGCACAAACTCCGCCATGCCCTTCCTCGCCAAATGCTTCGTGATCGCTGCCGTCAATGTAGTCTTGCCATGATCTATGTGCCCTATCGTTCCTATGTTGATGTGCGGCTTCGTCCTCTCAAACTTCTTCTTCGCCATGGCGGTTCCTCCT
>JAFDGZ010000063.1 GCA_019309045.1 Deltaproteobacteria bacterium
GAGACCGCCGGCTGCCCAGCAGGTGGCTCTCAGCTGGCGGCTGCGGGAGGCATATGAAGAGCAGGATCAGCGAGGTTGGTTCATTACCAGCACCTTGACCTCTTTTTCGAACACCACTTCCATCTTGGTGCTGCTGAGGACTTTGCGCACAAAGCCGAGGCCGAACACAGGATGGCGGAGTGATTCGCCCTCACTGTAGCCAGCGCTTTTCTGGTAAGAAAGAGGTTTTACCTGAGAGGACGCCTGCCGCCACCGCTGCCACTCGGCGAGCGGTTCTTTGGGAAGCGGCCGGCGGGCTGCCTCGAGCTTCAGCAGCACTCTTGCCTGCCGCTCGGTTGGCAGTGCTACCCGTTGCCGCTGCTGCAGGAGCGAAGACCGGTACTTGTGCTGACTGCCGCAGCGGGTACAGATGACCAGGTGCACCCTGCCGTCTACCATGGCCACTACACGGTGGATGGTTTCTTCCTTACAGCGGCTGCAGTTGGCGTCTATCTCTTCGCCCACAGCAGGCGATTTCCATGGTCGCATCTTCCGCCCCATTCAGCCCATAAAACTCCAGAGAACACCAGCAGCCAGGGCAGATCCTATGACTCCGGCGACGTTGGGAGCCATGGCATGCATCAACAGATAGTTGCTGGGATCTTCCTGGTTGCCCATTATCTGGACAACACGGGCCGAGTCCGGCACAGCAGACACCCCAGCAGCTCCGAGCAAGGGATTGATTTTGTCTCTGGAGACCAGATTCATCAGCTTGGCAAAAAGTACCCCCCCAGCAGTTGCCACCATGAAGGAGCAGGCGCCCAAGACAAAGATGCCAATGGACTTGGCAGTGAGGAAGACGTCCGCCTGGGTGGAGGCGCCCACAGTGAAACCGAGTATTATTGTCACTGTGTCTATGACAGCTGTGCGGGCCGTGCGAGCGAGTCTCTCGGTTACCAGGCATTCTTTGAGGAGATTGCCAAAGAATAGCATGCCCAGGAGCGGCAGTGCTGCGGGCGCCAGATAACAGCAAAGAAGGAAGCCCACAATGGGGAAAATAATTTTTTCTTGCTTGCTCACCTGACGTGGATCACTCATCTTGATCAGACGTTCATGACGAGTAGTGAGAAGCCGCATGACAGGGGGTTGAATCACCGGAACCAGGGCCATGTACGAATAGGCGGCAATGGCAATGGGACCAACGAGGTGTGGCGCAAGCTTAGCTGACAGAAAGATGGCAGTGGGCCCATCTGCCCCACCAATAATGCCGATGGAAGCTGCCTCTCTGGGAACAAAGCCCACGAAAAGAGCGCCGAGAAAGGTGCCAAATACTCCCAGTTGAGCTGCAGCTCCCAGCAACATGAGTTTGGGTCTGGCGAGCAGGGTGGAGAAATCAGTCATGGCGCCAATGCCGAGAAAGATGAGTGGAGGGTAGACTCCCTGGCGAACACCAAAATAAAGATAGTGGAGTACCGAACCTTTCTCGTAAATGCCGAGACCCAACCCCTTGAACACGGGGACATTGCCAACAAGGATGCCAAAGCCTATAGGTACCAGCAGCAGGGGTTCATAGTGCCTGGCGATGCCCAGATAGAGAAAGAGCAGACCGACGCCAATCATTATGAAGTGGCGATAGTCCGCCATGGCAAACCCGGTATTGTGCAGAAAAGTAAGGAGTAGGTCCATGGTTTGTCCCCCGAGAGCAGCTAATAATGACTCAAACGGGCTGGCCTGGTGGTGTAGTTTCAGTTGTGGCCTTTGCCTTTTCTGAGGAACTGCTCCAGCGGAATAGCCCATCTGCGCCAGCCAGGATCCTCCTGTTCAGGATAAGACGGTTGACGGTGGCATAGGGTCGGGCCAGGCCACGTTTTTCTGCTATATCGAGTAATTGTGGCAGCTTGAAAGGTTCGCCCAGCCTGGAGGTGATCAGACGCAAGGCTGCTTCGGCATTTCGCAGAGATTCGGCATCGATGCTCTGTTCTGCAAGGCTGAGGTCAGCCACGGCTTTTGCCTCCTTGACTCTGATGACCGTTTTTTTCAAACGATCGCTCAGGGGGGCACCAGCTCGGGCAGAGCACCACTTCAACAGATAGGGCAGCAAATAGATTACCAGAGTGAGAGTTGCCAGACCCGTGAAGACAATGGAAATTCCCAGGGCAGCAACTGACCAGCCATTTGCGCTGTTGATGGCAGAGAAACCACCCATAAAGCTACCTCCCGGAACTGATCCTTCGCTTTTCCTTTTCTGGCAACAGAGGCAGTCGTCTGCTCACTACCTCGGAAATCTTGCGCATGATCTTGGTGCCAAAGGTGACGTTGCTTCTCACCAGGCGCAGCAGCTCAGAGCCAGGGAAGGCAATGAAAGTGCAATCTGTGAGACATATGACCGAAGCCGTGTAATAGGAGGGGCTGATAAGTGCTGACCAGCCTACAACCCTGCCGGGCTGATGCAGGGTAATGGCCCGGCCATCCGGAAAGGCCACCATGAGATTGCCCTGTCGGAGCACGTAGAGGGTGCGGGCAGGCAGCCCGGCCTGAATGAGCACCTCACCCTCTGTGCAGTATTCTTCCGAGCCGATTCTGGCCAGAAGGCCGAGTTCACTGGCGTCTAGTTCCGCGAAAATACCGTAATCTTTGAGATCAGAGATCTGGACCAAGGCAACTCCTCGTAATGTTCACAAAAGAAAAAGATAGGTGGCCGGGCACAATAATGAACAGAGTGGTTGCCGAATAGCACCTCCTGCATATGGAGTGAAAAATTTATCACACCATAGTCAACAAGCCAAGGAGGAAGTGGCAACTCTGGCCCTGCCTCTGACAAATATCAGCCGAGCAGGTTGGAGTTGGAGGCCGGGGAGTAAGGTCGCCATCAAGCAGAGCCAAAGGAGGGCCTCGCCTAACCATTTTCCAGTCGTACATATTGGCTGTAGAAGGCTGCAGTTTCACCCAGGTCAGTCACGGTACTGCTGATCAACTGGTTGATGCCGCCTCCCAGCCTCATCCAGTCGCCGCGGCGATAGATGACCACCTGGGGGTGGAGTCCCTGGCGAAATTTCAGCGTTACCCTCAAGCGACCCAGAGGAGAGACCAGGTAAAGCGGCCTGCTGGTATCGACTCCTGCCAGGGCAGGAGAATCAGGAGCGAGCCAGATCGTCGGGGGAAGACGGTGTTCCTCGGGCAAAATCTGGGAGTGAATGAAGTGGCGGCGCACCAGACTGAGCAGCTGCAGGGGAAATTCTTCAGGCGCTGCCGGTTCATGGTGAAGCTCAGTGGGTAGGTGGTAGCGGCCGTCAGGGTGGGAAAAACCAGTGTCAGCAAAGGCGATGTGGGGGTGCATTGCCCTGGCGTAGCCGGTGCGGCGCAATTCTTCCAGAGTGGTGTCGAGATAAGGCGACTGGAGCGCCCTGCGGATAAAATCTTCGGCATCGGGCAGGTGCACAGGAGGATCCAGTCTGGCACCCAGGCGAGAGAGAATCCAGTAGTCGCTGCGCACTGTCTCTGGCGGTTTGACTACTGGCCGGGCATAGTTGACGTAGTTGTGAAGAAACGAGCCCACCACGTCTTCCTTTTCGAAGACAAGAGCACACGGCAGCACCAGATCCGCCAGTGCTGCAGTGTCAGTCATGAAACTGTCCACCACCACAGAAAAATCTGTAGCAGCGAAGGCCTTGGCAAGGAGACCCGATTCAGGGGCCTGGTTGATGATGTTGCAGCCATTCACCCAGATCATGCGTACGGCAGGGTTTGTGGCTGCCAGGATTTCCCGGCCGAGCCGGGGCAGAAGCAGTGTTCTGGGCGAAGAGTCTGTGGCGGAAGTGAGAAAATCCAGATTGAAGTTGCGGCTCGAGGAGATATTGAAATAGCTGCCACCTCCAGAGATGCCGATGTTGCCGCTGAGAAATGCCAGGGCATTGATGAAACGGACATTTTCGCCCCCAAATCGGTGCCGCTGCAAACCCCAGCCGAGCAGTGTAGCGGTTGGCTCGCTATTCTGGTAGAAGGAGTAGACTTGCTCCACATCCTGCAGTTCCACGCCGCAGCAGGCAGCGAGCTGGGCAGCTGACTGTTGCAGAATCAAGGAGCGGAAGAGCTGCCAGTTTCTGCTGCGGCTGGGCAAGCGCTGGCCAATCTTTTGGCGGTCGAAGAGCAGGCGGATTACTGCAGCGGCCAGGAAGCGGTCAGTACCGGGTCGGAGGCGCACCATGAAATCGGAGAAGACCCGGTTGCCGTCTCCGCCGGGGGATATGGTGAGCACTCTGGCGCCGCGCTGACGAGCTCGGCGCACGAGCGCAGCCAGGTGGATAGAACTTCGACTGAGATCCTTGCCCCAGTTGACTATGCTGTGTGCATTGACCAGGTCGGTGACATCATTGCTGTCGAGTGAGCCAAAGTCAGCCAGGCAGGCTGCGATGCCGGCATCATCACAGAGAGAGCCTCTCACTGAGCTGGCGCCCAGTCTGTTGAAGAAGAATTTGCTGGCCAGACTCAAAAGACCCTTGTCGCCAAAACCATAGACGTGCAGAATGGACTGAGGCTGCTGCCGCAGTTCTTGCAGGTGCTCTGCACAGAGGTCCAGGGCGTGCTGCCAGCTGATGGGACGATGGCCACTGCCCTGGCGAAGCAGCGGCGTCAGGATCCTGCTGGGGCTTGTCAGCCTGCGAAGGTAGCGTTTGATCTTGGCGCAGGTAAACCCTGCAGTTACAGGATGTCTGGGGTTGCCCCTGATATGAAGAGCGCCTGTGCTGCTTCGGCGCACCAGCAGAGAACAGGAATCAGGGCAGTCGAGGGTGCAAGCAGTTACTGTTTCCATGGCATGTTTGCTCCCAGGTGGCGTCCCTGTTGCCGACGGCAGCCCTCCAGCAATGTCCTGAATAAGTACGATCCACAGGGTGCAGGAAAATCGGCTGAAATCCGGCGCTGCTGTTCAGGATCTGTGGGCTGCCCATGAGATGGCCTGTTATCATAGCAGTGCCGGGGCTCATGTTCAAAGAGGAAAAAAAGAGCTGCCGGGGAAATAGGCCAGCATGTATGAATCTGAAGCAGTATATTGCCGCCGAAAGGGGAAACTGATGAAATGTAGTGCGGCAGAGATGAAGTTCACTATTTCCTTATTTCCCGAGATTTATGCCATTTGCAGACTGCCTGCTGGCAGCGAGGTTCCATGCTGGGTCTCTGGCAGGGAGTTTCTCTCTGTGACCCACACTGAAGAAGAGCTTTCTATTGTCTGCCAGCAAGACAAAGTGCCCCCAGAGATCGAATGTGAAAGAGGCTGGCGCTGTTTGAAGATAGAAGCGCACCTGGATTTTGCTCTGCTCGGTGTTCTGGCCTCTCTGACAACGGCACTGGCCGGCAGGGGCATCAGCGTCTTCGTGGTTTCTACCTTTCAGACGGACTATCTGCTGGTGCGAGACAGGCAGGCGGACAGGGCCGTGGCTGTTTTGACCGGGTTGGGGCATGATCTGGTTGAGAATAAGCAATATTGCCCTGCCAGTGATGGACGTTGATTGCCACTGCTGGCGGCAGAGACTGAGGCTGCTGAGCAGCAGGCAGGAGTGAATATGAATGTTTTTGCCTACGGCTCGTTGATGTTTTCGCAAGTGTGGCAGAAAGTGGTAGGGAATGCCTATGCCAGAGAAGTAGCCTGGCTGTATGGCTACGAGAGGCGAAGGATACGAGGGCAGAGCTATCCCACAATCATTGCTGCCCCAGCGGCAAGCGTCGTCAAAGGGCTGCTCTACCTCCAGGTGAGCCAGGAAGATCTGCAGAAATTGGACACGTTCGAAGGCGAATACTATCGCAGGGGCAGGGTTCACTGTGTGGTGCGAAATGGCAGCAAGATTCCTGCGGTCGTTTATCTGTTCAAAAAGCAGTATGCACTGCTGGTCGAACACGAACTGTGGGATGCTGCCTGGTTTTGCCAGCAGGA
This sequence comes from Deltaproteobacteria bacterium, assembly GCA_019309045.1. Classification (NCBI taxonomy): domain Bacteria; kingdom Pseudomonadati; phylum Myxococcota; class Myxococcia; species Deltaproteobacteria bacterium. The sequence continues at coordinate 5,906 of JAFDGZ010000063.1, forward strand.
CCTGGCGCGCTTTCTGGTCGAATACGAGGGTCTTTTATAGTTCGCTGCACAATCGTTTCCTTGCCGAAATGTGCTGCACTATTTTTGGTTGGAGCTCCAGCGACATTAATCAGAAAAAATGAAAGGGAGCAGCCATAATTTGCCTGATTTTCCCCTGAAGCCAGGAGTTCGAGCGCAGCAAGATTGATGGGGCTGCTGTTGGGACGAATCTTGCATTCTCATGCATGCCGTGGCCGGGCCACTGATATGAGGTGCACGCGTCTGGACCTGGCCGTTGTCGAACTGTTGGCATAGAGGAGGAAATGATGCAGATCTATTGCACACGGTGCAACAGAGTCGTGGGGCGAATTCCTGACAGCAGGATACCAGCGCAGGGCGGCAAAGTTGCCTGTCCAAGCTGTCAGGGAACAATCCAGGTGAGGCCAGCAAACCCGGTGCAGCAGGTGGCGGCAAGCCACCCTGCCGGAGGACAGACTGAACGTCGAGACAACAGCCCAGCAGAGCAGCCGGTCGACTCCAGCCTAGCTCTCGAGGTGACCTGGGCGCGGGCTTTGAAGATCTGGTGGAGCTATGCCTGGCGCTGTCTGTTGTTTTCCCTGGCGGCTGCCTTTGCTTTGGGGTTTGTCGGCGGCCTGCTGCTGGCTCTGGTGGGTCTGGCTGAACTGGGGCCCATTGTGGGCAGAGTCCTCGGGAATCTGGCAGGAATCATGGTCTCGATAATTGTTCTAAAAGTCGTTTTGCAAAAGCGCTTCCAGGACTTCACTATAAAGCTCGTGCCTGCCGGCAAACAGTAGGAAGAAAAGATGAAAAGGGAGAGCGCCAGACAGCAATGCAACCCAGGCCGCTGTCAGGCAGAGATGTGAGCCGGTAGTGTGAGTGGTTGATGGCAAGATGAAAGTGCACAAGACAACCAGTATGGTCACCCGGGCGTCACAGGGCTTTGCAGGCATGGCAAGGTGTTGGCAGCTGCAGGCTTTAGCCCGGGTTGTGCTGTATTGATATCTATTTCGGCAAGAAATTGCCCATGGCGCCATTGTAATACTGGCCGCAGCTCAGCCTCCAAGGTTAGCCGCCAGCAGTCGGCCAGTGAAAGGGGTGCACTTTCATCTTGCCATCAACCTGTGATGTATGGAATGGACGAATGCTTTGCCAGCATGTGCTCTGGCAGGGCGGCAGTGGCCGCTCATGGTCCTGTGCGGCCTGTAGCAGCCGGTGCAGCAGTCAATCTCGCGGGCTGCAGGTTCGGACAAGACTCAAGTGCCAGCAGCAGATTGGTCCTGGCTGAGAAAGACGCCCAGAAAGATCAACAGCATGGCCAGGTATTGTTGAAAGGTAAGCTTTTCGTCCAGTATAAGCCAGCTAAGCCAGCTGAACAGTATGGTAAAGGCGGGAATCAGGTTGACAAAAGCTGATGCCTGACTGGCCGGAACTCGGCTGACGCCAAAGTTATAGAGTGCGTAAGCCCCGAAAGTGACGAAAGCGCCAAGATAAACCATGGCCAGCAGGGCAGTGGGAGCCACTTGCGAAGGCAGGGTCGTTGAGGGTAGAAACAGCAGAGGCAGATAAAAGAGGCAGCCTGCCAGTGTTTGCACGGCTGTAAGAAAAAATGGCGACAGGGTGGCTGTCAGCCGCTTCAAGGTCACAATGTAGCCGGTGGCGCATACCATTGCCATGAATTCGAGAAAATTTCCCAGGACCGGATGGGGCGCGCTCTCCGAGATTTCGGCTGTGAGGCTCAACCAGCAGGAGCCAAGGATGGCAATGACAAAACCGGTGATATTTCTCCTGCCAAGCCGTTCTTTCAGGAAAAAATGAGCGGCAACAGCCACCAGCAGCGGCAGCATGGCAGCGATTATACTCGCCTGAGAAGCGGCCGTGTATTCAAGAGCCTTTGCCTCGAAGAGAAAGTACAGGCATGGTTCACAGAGGGCCATGAAGAGTATCAGTCGCAGTTGGCCTTTTTCATAGTGAACAGGTCTGAGCTTTCTGGCGAAAAATGAAAAGCAGACAACTGCGATTGCCATGCGGCCGAAAATGACCACTATGGGATCATAACTGCGAAAGGCGATTTTCAGGGCGACAAAGGAGCCTGCCCAGAGAATCATGGCTGAAAGCAGGGCCATATATGAAAGCCACGCAGACCTGCTCATTTTGAGAGGAATAGCACACCCCCGCGGGCACATGGTGTATGTTGGCCAAAAAAGTTATTCATATCATGCTTGCCGGGAGAACTGAAGAACAGTGATGAGCCGACAGGCATATTTTATGAATTGCCGCCCAAAGATGACGGGTTCTGCGGGCTGAGACCGCCATTTCTGGCATCTTGGTGAACTGTTAAGATTGGCACCTGCTGACAGGTTTGCCGCCAGGAGGTGGGGGGCGCCACAGCCAGCACATGCGCGCTGGCAATGTTGCGCTGAGGCTCCACCATGAAGCTTGCCTGCCGGGCTGCCTCTGGGAGCCAGGTGGTGCCAGCGATTGACAGGCAATGGCTCGGCGGAAGGCAGTGCGGCGGCCAGCGCTTAAAGTGCTGGAGAAAGAGTATATTTTTAGGCAGATTCGGGCATTCGGGGAATTGCTGCTCGGGCTGACAATTCCCACAGAGGAATGCGGGAGGCTGGTATGAGAAGACTAACCTCTGTCATGGCGAGCACAGTTATACTGCTGATGATTGTGTTGCAAGGTGGCCTGTGGGCTGCTGGCAGAGATCTCTCCCGGGAGTTGATGCAGGCTGTTGAAGAAGGAGACCTCAATCAGGTGCGCTTGTTGCTCCAGAAGCAAGCGCCAGTAAATGCCAGGAATGATTCTGGTTGGACTCCGTTGATGAAGGCAGCATACAATGGCGACACAGCCATTGTCCGGGAACTCCTGGCGCGGGGCGCGCAGGTGAACATCAAAGGGAAGGCTGGCTGGACCGCTTTGATGCAGGCCGCCCAGTTTGGTCACCTCGAGATTGTCCAGATGTTGCTGAACAAAGGGGCGCAAGTGAATGCGAGCAGCACCAATGGCTCCACTGCCCTGATGGTTGCGGCCAGCAATGGGCACATTGCGGTGATCAAAACGCTTCTCAACCACGGGGCCATTGCCGACTCCAGGGACCGACTGGGCAGGACAGCGCTTCTGTTGGCTGCCAGTGACGGCTATGCCAGGGTGGTGGAAGAACTGCTCGCCCGTGGAAGTGAGGTGAACGCTCAGGAAGTCTCTGGTAAAAGTGCCTTGATACTTGCTGCTTGCTATGGTCAGAAAGCAGTGGTGGGGGTTCTGCTCTCCCACTGTGCAGATGTCGCCCTGCGCGACTCGCAGGGCAAGTCTGCTATAGACTATGCTCGGCAGCAGCACCATGTGGCCATAGCAAAAATGATCGCTGCGGCGAAGCCCTGCCCATAAACTGACAGGAGGCACACCTTTCTGGTTGTTAGATCACGTGAGCAAGAAAAGACTCGCACTGGCATTGTTTGACATCGACGGGACCCTGCGCAGGGTACGTGATCCCTGGGTTCAGCTGCACCAGTATCTCGGAGTGCACCAGCAGGCCGAAGGCCTTGTAGAGCTCTGGCAGAGGCGGGAAATCAGCTATGAAGAGTGGGCTCGGCTCGATGCCTCTTTGTGGCGAGGATACAGCCGACAGACTATGGCAGCCGCCCTCCAAGAGAACCCTCTCCGCAAGGGGGCCAGGGAACTGATAGCCTGGTTCAGGGCAAAATCCATTCCCTGTGTGGCCATCAGCACAGGACTGTCCGTATTCAACGACATAACAGCACGTGACCTGGGTCTGGCAGAGGTAATAAGCAACGAACTGCACTTTGACGGCGGCGTCTGTACAGGCCGCATAATAGTCAAGGTTGGCGAAGACAACAAGGGTGCCGTGATGCGCGAAATTCTGGCTCGCTACCGGGTAGGGACAGAACAGGTGGTAGCCTTCGGAGATGGCAGAGCTGACATCCCTGTGCTGGCTGCTGCAGGGCTGGGTGTTGCTGTGTGTCCATACGCGGATGAGGTTGCCAGGTGCGCAGACCACGTGGTGGCAAGCGAGCCAATAGACTCGGCTCTAGAGGTGGTGCAGAATCACTTTCACATTCCCGGGTGAACCCGGCTAGCAGTGCTTGGATAAAATCAGCTGCCAAATTCATGGCGACACTCAGGGATGGTGGCGCCGACAGCTTTGGCTGCGGCAGTTGCTGCTTGACACCGAGCAGTGGTGGTCCCAGAGGGGCTAGATGGCGGTCGTCTCCTGTGTACTGGTCTGTTCCGGGGCCAGGAAATTCCGGCTTGAGGAGAAATTTGGCCGCCGCGAGGTCTCGAGGGGTGACCTGGAGAGGAAACAAGGGTAGAATTGAAGGACTGAAGCAGGCAGAAAATGCTGCTGCCATTTTCTCTAGGGTGACAAGCAAGAGGGATGTGCGGAACAGAGGGCTGGCGGACCAGCAGAAAAAAGAGCATTCTGTTAGAGGGAGGGAAAAAATGAGCAGATGGCTGCCATGCGTGCTGGGTGCTCTGGTTGGGGCGTTGTTTCTCGGAGTGATGGCAATGAACCCGTGCTACGGCCAGGATAAGCCGAAGGACATGGGAGGCTGGCAAAAGGGCAGTGCCTATAATAAACTCTACATTGCCAGTGAGCGTGACCGGATCAAAGGAAAGGTGGTGGATATCACAGAAGTGGTTCCCCTGCCGGGAATGTCTCCCGGTGTTGCCTTGCTTGTCAAAGATCCTTCGGGTGATGTCATAACCGTGCATCTGGGCCCCAGGTGGTATATTGACCCGAAGGCAATGGGCATCAAGAAAAATGACAAAGTCAAAGTCAAGGGTGTCTGGGCTGAGATAAATGAGGAGGACATCTTCATTGCTTCCAAAGTGAAAAAGGGAGAATATTTTCAGTTCAAGGTGCGCCTGACCAAAGACGGTACGCCGCTATGGACCATGAGTGAGGAGGAGCAGGCCAGGGCCAGATCTGATTAGGCGGGCTGGGGCTGGGGAGAGTAGCCCGCTCATGAAAAGAAAAGAACGGCAGGTGACAGAGCCGGCAAGCATCGTGGCAATAATAACGACAGCCACAGTGGGCAGACTCGGACTTGCAGAAGAGAACAAACCATAAATTGTACCTCTCTGCTTTGGTTGCCAGGACGGCATGCTCTGGTTTCACTGCTCAGGAGTATTCCTATCCCGAGAATCCAGTCAACAGGGTCGTGGCTAACCCATAGACAAAGAAAAGCCTGACAGCAAGACTGGCAGGATATTATGTTCTCTTTTTTTGAATAAAGGCAAAAAAACAGCGCACATGAAAGTCGCATTGGCCCAATTGAACCCGATCATCGGCGATATCGAAGGCAACTTGGCCAGAATTGTGGAGGTGCTGCAAGAGTGTGGCAAATACAGACCCGATCTGGTAGTTTTTACTGAACTTTTTCTGGTGGGCTACCCTCCGCGGGATCTTCTGGAGAACCATTCGTTCATTGGCAAGACCCGAGAAGCCCTTGATCGTCTGCGGGAATGGTCCAGAAAGTGGCCGGCCACCGGTATACTCCTGGGGACCCCCTGGCCCAGCGAGGTGGCCGTGGGCAAGGGGCTGCATAATTCTGCGCTGCTTCTTTATCAGGGGCGGATTGTTTTTTGTCAACACAAAGCCCTGCTGCCCACCTACGACGTCTTTGACGAGGCCAGATATTTCGATGCAAGCAGAGAAAGTGAGGTAATCTCTTTCAAGGATGAGACTCTGGGCATATCTATCTGTGAAGATGCCTGGAATGATCCTGTGCTATGGAAGCGGTGCCCTTACGATTATGACCCCATCACTGCGCTTGCTGATAAGGGAGCGACTATTATCGTCAACATTGCCGCCTCACCCTTTCACAGGGGCAAGGAGACGATCAGGTACGAAATCGCCCGCAGCCATGCGTGTCGACATGGCATTCCCTTTGTCTTTGTAAATCAGGTGGGAGCGAATGATGAGCTCATATTTGACGGCAGAAGTCTGTGTGTGGACGGTGCAGGCAGGGTGATAGCAGTACTGCCGAGCTTCGAGGAAAAGGTGGAGATTGTCAGCCTGGAGCCGGCAGAGTCTGCTGGAAGGTATCAGCCAGAGGAGGAGATTGCTACCGTATACAAGGCACTGGTTCTGGGTATCTGCGATTATATGCGAAAGTGCGGTTTTCGCAAAGCCATTCTCGGGCTCTCTGGGGGCATCGATTCAGCTGTCACCTGCTGTCTTGCAACCGAGGCCCTGGGCCGAGAAAATGTCATAGCCGTTTCCATGCCTGGCCCCTACTCTTCCCGGGGCAGTATGGTTGACGCTGCGAAACTGGCCAGGAATCTTGGGATCGCTCTGAAAACTGTACCCATAACCTCGATCTATCAAGCATATCTTGCCTCTCTGCAGGAGCACTTCCAGGAGAAAGAAGCAGATATCACCGAGGAGAACATCCAGGCAAGAATAAGAGGGAACGTACTGATGGCCCTGTCCAACAAATTTGGCTACCTTGTGCTATCCACTGGCAACAAGAGCGAACTGGCAGTTGGCTACTGTACACTTTATGGGGACATGAGCGGCGGACTGAGTGTGATCTCCGATGTGCCCAAGACAATGGTCTACGAACTGGCTGCTTTTATAAACAGGCATTCAGAGGTGATACCCGAGGAAATTCTGCGCAAACCTCCCTCTGCAGAACTTCGGCAAGACCAGACGGACCAGGATACCCTGCCCCCCTATGACTTGCTGGACGCGGTTCTTCACTATTATGTGGACGAGGGCTATTCTCTTGAGGAAATTGTGGCGTTGAACTTTGATCGTGAGACAGTGCACTGGATAATCAGGTCGGTAGACAGAAATGAATACAAGCGGCGGCAATCTCCGCCAGGTCTCAAAGTTACCAGCAAGGCTTTTGGCATGGGGAGAAGAATGCCTATTGCCGCCCGTTTCAACGCCATGTGAGCCGTATGGAAGACCAGCAGAGTCAACAGGAACAGCCTGTATGAGGCTGCTATTGAACTATCGGCAATTGTTTGTTGCAGACAGATTCCCGGAGGTGGTATGAGCTTTGCATTTCAACTCCATGTTGACTTGTTGCAAGTGGGGTTGCTTGCTGGAGTTTGTGTCAAAGAAAAATAGTCCATTGAGAGAAATGGTTTCAAGAACCCCGGGCGCCTCAACGAGTTTTTCCCATTGGCAAATGGTGAATAGAGAGCAAGGGATAGCGTGAGCTGAGCAATGTCTGATATCCAGCTAAAATTGCGGCGCTTCTTCGTACATGACTTGCGGCGCAATCCAATCCTCGGCCTTTATCTTGTGGTTGGTGGCATTGTTGTCGGCTACCTCTGCTATTTTCTGGTGCTGATGGCCAGAGATTTGAGCAGCGGCGCCAACAGGACGCAGGTGGCCAGCGTAGCAAAAGAACGTCCAGGCAAAGCAGAGGCTGGCGTAAATAGGAGAAAGAGCCAGGCTGAAGCCAGATCTTCCCGAAAGAAGGCAGAGGGCAGGGAGGAGAAAGCCCAATCTACTGCGGTAGGGCCGTCCGGACAGCAGGTGGCAGCAGTTCGCCCCAATTCTAAAGAGGCCGTGGCAAGACTGCCGGCAGCTGGAGTGGACACCAGCAATTGGCGGAGGTTCGATTTTCCCGACTCCTCCCACATCACTTACCCGCCTGACTGGCAAGAGAGTGACATTCCGTCCCAGGAGAAGATGCTGTACGGCATTCGTTTCAAAGTGCCGCACATGGATGCCAGCATCCAGCTGTACAGCCGGAGCAAGGACATGGCAGACGACCTTGCCCGGACGCTGCAATTGACCATGCGTCAGAGCGGCGGGCAGAATATTGCGTCAAGACAGCGAGAAATTAATAATTTTGTAGTGACTGAAATCGAAGGCACCCTGGCAGACAAGCACATGGTGATTTCTATATTTGACCAGAACCCAAAGAGCTATTTTATTGCCAGCCTCATTGCAGTTGAGCCGCAGTACAAGGAATTGAAGAAATACTATGATGCTTTACTTGCGAGCTACTCTTTTGGCAAAAAGGGTACGGCGGTCTCCCTCGAGGACATAGAGCAGAGTATTCGCCAGGGAATCCAGAAGCAGAAGGAAAGCCTCATTGGCAAGATGGTTGAGATCACTCTGGACAGCGGTAAGAAGCAAAAAGGTGTAGTAATTGCGGAAGACAGCACCTCCTATGTGCTGGAAAATTATCGGTTTGGTGGCCGCTACAGTTTCACGGTAGAAAAAGAGCATATCATCAAGATCAGTCACTGATTTTTTCCCGAAGAGCCTGCGCAGGAAAGTGGCGGTCAGGCAGGATCCAGGCCCTGCTTTTCTCACAGGATGTTTTGCTGGAATCTTGCCGAACCCCAGGCCCAGAAAAAAGCTGTCTCCACTGCGGGAAATGCTTGACAGTGGCGCCCTGGTCGCTTAATTTAGCATGTTGACGCTGTGATATGCAGATACCTTGTAGTGAAGGAGGGATTTTGATGCTTGAGGTTACTGAGAAGGCTGGAGAAAAGTTGAAAGAATACATGCAGGAGCGCAATATCACTTCGGCGATTCGAATTTTTGTCTCTCAAGTGGGTTGAGGTGGGCCATCCCTTGGCATGGCTCTGGATGAGCCTAGAGAGAACGATGAGACTTTTGAAGTGAATGGAATTACTTACCTGGTGGATACCAGGCTGCTCGAGCAGGCCAAGCCAATAAAGGTTGATTTTGTCGAAGATCTTTACCAGGCTGGCTTTTCCATCAGTTCAAACCTTGCAGCCGCAAGCAATTGTGGCGGCTCTTGCAGTTGTTGATACGAAGGAGGAAAAAAGAGGCTGACAGGTTTTCCCGCTTCTTGAAAGTTTGGGTTGATCACAGCCGCCTCTTCTGGGGATGCCCTGGAAGGCCAGAACAAAGAAAATAGATAAGAGTATGGACAGTGAAGCGGGTTGTGCTGGCAGAACCCGCTTTATTTTTTGCTGGATAACAACAGCAGAGGCTAATCTGCAAGAGCAGGCGGCCTTCAACAGGTTGGTCTCTGAGCCTTCCTAGGAAAGCTCGGGCCAGACCCAGTTGGCCTCTGCAAGACGCTGGCGCAGCCACACCAGAACCTTGTCGAACTCATTAGCCAACTCCTGCAGCGCCAGGCCGCGATGGCTTATGCGGTTTTTTTCCTCGGTGGTGAGCTGGGCAAAGGTCTTGCGGAGCGGCGGATAATAGAAAAGAGGGTCATAGCCGAAGCCTTGGCTGCCCACTGGCTCGGTGGTAATAGATCCCTGGCAGCGGCCCTCGTAAATGAGGGCCGGCCCCCAGGGAACAGCAATGGCAATTACGCAGACGAAAGAGGCCGCCCGGTTGTCAACTCCGGTGAGCTCGGCGAGGAGCTTGGCATTGTTTTCTTCGTCTGTGGCATTCTCCCCGGCAAAGCGAGCTGATTTCACTCCGGGCAACCCGCCCAGGGCATCCACCATCAGGCCGGAGTCGTCTGCCAGGGCTGGCAGGCCGAGCACTTTGGCTACAAAGCGGGCTTTCTTGACAGCGTTGTCTTCGAAGGTTTGCCCATCCTCCACCACTTCTGGGATTGGGCCGAAATCAGTGAGATTTTTGATAGTTATCGGAAATTTAGCCAGAATAGATCTGATCTCTTCTGTTTTGCCAGCGTTTCGTGTGGCAAGAACAAGGGGCAGTTTTGTCATTGCACTACCTCTGCGATAAAGCGGCCGACTATGATAGCAGCACCTTTATCATCATGATCTGTCAGGAGTCAACGGTTCATTGCCCTCTGTGCGCGTTGACTTTTTCGGACAAATTCTTTACCAAGGAACAGGTGGTTGTTTTTTATGGGCTAACTCTATTCGTCGTATCTGGGGGAGAAACCATGCCGATCTATGAATTTTACTGTTCACGCTGTCACATGTTGTTCAATTTCTATTCCCGGCGCATCAATACCGAAGCACGACCGTTGTGTCCCAAATGTGAGACTACGAGGCTTAGCCGGCAGATGTCGCGTTTTGCTGTGCTGCGGGGTCTCAAGGAAGAAGACGACAGCGGCCTGCCTGACATTGACGACAGCAAACTGGAAAAGGCAATGGCGGCACTGGCGCATGAGGCAGAGCACATGAACGAAGATGACCCGAGACAGGCTGCCCAACTCATGCGCAAGCTCACGGATATGACCGGATTGGAGCTCGGCGCCGGCATGCAGGAAGCACTACGGCGGATGGAAGCCGGTGAAGATCCTGAACAGATAGAAGAAGAACTCGGTGACATTCTGGAGGAAGAAGATCCTTTTGCAGTTCAGGGGCGCAAAGCGGTGACACCCAGGAGGCGGCCGCCGCAAAAGGATGAGACGCTCTATGAACTATGAGATGTCAGGGGCCTTCAGAGAACACTGCTGCAGGCGGCTGGACTGGCAATGGTTTCCCGAAACAAGGCAGCCGTGCGGCGGCAGCCTGGACTTGCTTGTCGCTGCGCGGCGGCGCTGTTCATGCTCAGTGGCTGTGGAAGCGCCCAGGGGAGGCAGGGAGCGGCAGTGAAGCAGCCATCAACTGACCGCAAATGGACATGGCGAGCCCGGTTGCAAAGCAGGCGGCTTATCAGGTGCAGAAAAGCCCGGAGGGTGCGTCCTCGACAGAAAGGATAGAGTTGGCTGCATTGAGCCTCTACAATGAGCAGCAGATGGAAGCCTTTGTCATGGTGCGGCACTATATGGCGGCTCTTTCTGCTGCTGAGGAAACAAGGCTGCGTCGAAGGATACGAAACTACCTCCGCTTTCGGAAGGCGGTCAGGACTTTCCAGGAGGAGCATCTGGCAGATCTTTGCCAGCAGAAGTGTTTTGTCAGCCACACAAGTGCCTGCTGCGGCAGAGAGGGCATCATTACTTTTTTTGCTGACGTGGTGCTGAACGTCCTGGTGTCGACCGAAAAAGAAATCGATGCTTTGCTCGCCGCCCTGCAGAGTGACAGGGGCGGACCGAACTGCGTCTACTTGACGTCTGCTGGCTGTCTGTGGCGCTTGAAGCCTGTGATCTGTGAGATGTTCCTCTGTGAGGAGGCAAGAAGGCACCTTGCCCAGGGCAACGGAGAGCTTGCCCGCTGGTGGGCAAGATTGAAACGCCAGGAGAAGTACTACACCTGGCCGACCAGGCCTGTGCTTTTCGACATGCTGGAAAGCCTGTTTATAGAGGCTGGCTATGAAAGCCCGCTCATGTACTTTCATCAGAGCCCGGGGCTTCTGCGGCTGAAATCCCGGCGCAGCAGCAAGGCAGCAAAGCAGTCGGCTGTGCGCTAGAATCGTGTGTTATAATTGGACAGATTTGACCTTGCAGGGCCTGGAGGCCAGGGCCACAGGGCGACCAAGTCATGACTGAAGCCAGCAAACAGCGATCTTCTCGAGCGGCAGCCACCGGTCAGCTGCCGTCGGGAATTCGTTCTTCTCTTACTTCTTACCAGTTCATTGCTCCCAGGGACTACGATTCTCTGGGCATCGACGCCCGGGATGTGCCAGTGGGCACCTTTGTGGCCAGAGATCATCCGCCCTTTCTTGCCAGTCGATTCGGCGGCAATGCCTATGGTTTCGGCATTGTGGAGCATGGGGAGAAACTGAGCACCAGTGAACTGGAATTTCTTGAAAAGGTGGATTTCAGGAATGCTGCTGCCCTGAGACACCATTATAAGAAAATCAACAGCATCTACCGCAAACTTGGCCTTCTCATACGATTGAGCAGCAAGGGGGAGCAATATTTTCTCATTCCCATCAATTGGGTGAGTCACTCTCTGGAAGATATCCGGGACACAGTGGACGAAATCGAGCGCGTACTCAACGAGGAAATCAGCGCCAGCATGCGGGAGCACCTGACTATTGGCTTGCTGGCGCCGTCCAGGGACCTCCTGGTACACGAAATCACTGCGCGGATGTCTGCCAGAAAGATCCTCATATTAGATTCTCTGAAAAAACTTCGCCAGGGGAAGAAACTGTGCGATGTGGTGATCGTTCCCAAAGATCTCAATGATCTGCTCATCTCCCTGAATATCAAGAGGCTGGATGGGGGACCCCTGCCAAAACAGAATACTACCAAGTACGGCACCTACATAGCAGGAAAGATCTACGATCTGCTGGTGGAGGACGGTCTGCTCCTGATTGTGGCCCCTAAACCGTTTCCCAGGGCGAACAAAGAGGTCTGGCTCGAATTCAAGAGCGAGGAAGACCTGCACAATTTTCTACTCTTCACGCATGCCTACAGGTCGAGGAAAAGGTATCGTGGCGCCAGCGGCACTGTCCAACGCGTACATCTGGATGATTTCTATAGCTATCTCAGCGGTATCTTTGTCTATGGTGAAGACCTTCGCAGGTTAGCTGCTGACAAGGATCCGCAGCAGCTAACCCTGTCGGAAATCGATGCGATGCCGCATCTTGACCTGAAGGTATCGAGAGTTGCTGACACTGATGGAGAGAGCCGCTGGCAGAAGGTGGCGGGACCATATTTTACGACGCTCGCCTGCTACAGCAAGCTCACTGCCTCGGTCAGGGAGAACTGGCAGGAAAAGTATATTATAGAAGATGATTTTCCGGAAAACATTGTCGTCTACTTCGGCCGCAAGAGAGAGGCCTCCATACGTCTGCAACAGTTAGAGCAGCAGGAAAGAGCCAAAGGCATGGCTGGCTGCTCTTTGAAGCTGCTGGCTGAATACCGGGATACGTTTACCTATTTGCTGGCCGTGCTCGAAGTGTTGATCAGGCTGCGCGATAGAGATTTTCCCCTATTGTCAGAGCTCGATCTAAATAGACTGCACAATCCCTTTGCCGCTCCTAGAAACCGTTACAAGGCTTTCAAACATATAAAGCAGTTGCTCCACAAGGTGAAAACTCTGCGACGACTAGAGGGGATGCTCAATCCTGACGGTGTTGAAGGAGAACACACCAGAGTGCTGCAAAACCTGGAAAAACTAGAGCTGCTGGGAATGCCGCCTGCACTGTTGCGAGAAATCTACCTTATTGTGGTTGGCCACACAACTATGGGGCGGATTACTTTCGGCAAACTTCCAGAAAAGACGCTCAAGTCGATTACTGACCAGGTGAAAACTCACGGGCTCGAGGAAATCGTTGATCTGCTAAGAGTCGTTCGCCTGATGAGTATGGCTGAAATTGCTGCTGCCCTAGGCGAGAGGCTCACCAAGGAGCAGGGGCAAGAGCTGTTCAACCTCTATGATGAGGCCATCCGGGTGACGGCTAATCCGCAAATGGAATGGGATACCCTTCACGATCAGCAGGTTGGCGCCCTGGGCGGAGCTCAAAGTGTAGCAATACGGCAAATGCTCAAAATGTTCAATCTTTTCGAATACGTGGACAGCTGGCCCGAATTGAGACGCAAGGGGCCGTTCCAAAAAGAAGCCATGGCAGGCTACGATCCAGCCAGGCTGGAGCAAATAGAGCAGGTCCTGGAACTGGTAAGGATTGCCGACAGCTTCAAGAGACGTTTTTATGGTCGAAAGGCGTTCAGTCGGCCATATTTTTTCAGGAAGCTTCTCAACTGCCAGTTCCACGGTACTGGCCATCTGCTGCCCCTGCTGGGAACGCGCGCCGGCTTCATACTGCTGTGGATCACCATCAATGGTTCGCCGGCAAATATCATCAATTTCAACCCTCTTGTACGCTATGAGCTGCAAGACAATAGAGATCGCCTCGGCAAGGTACGTACAGCCCTCGAGACACTAGATTTCGAGCATCTCCATTTAGACTATCTCGCTGGCGTCAAGAAGGAGCTCGGGCAGGGCACGGTTGTTTACATTTCTGACAGCGGGCTGCAGTTGCAATATAATCAAGCAGGCCGGGATACGGAGGTCAACTTCGTTGACGTCCATGAAAATGTGGCCAGACTGAAGTCAGTGCTGACTTCCATCAAACAGAGCGGGCTCAATGAGATTTCTCCTGTTGATCTGAGGGAGATGAATCTGCTGTTCAGGGAGACAACGAGCTATTATGAACATCTGCGAGCCCTGGAATCTCGCCGTTCAGGCAATAACGATCTCCTGGAGAAACAGCTGAGAACTATTGAAGGACTTACAGATGAACTGCAAGAGATCTTCTTGAGCAGCCTCTTTAACCCTGAAAATCTCTATGACAATTTGCATGTTCTCCAGGAGCATTGTCCTGCCATAGGGGCCTACCTGTTGCCCACATTCTGGCAGCTATACCGCATAGGCACCAGCCAACAGATTTATGCAGGTGAGACGATCCCTGGCTATGTGCTGCGGTGTCTGAAGAAGTTTCAAGCCCTGGTACGCAAGGACAGGGATTCTTTGCAGGACAGCGAGCTTTTTTACAAACTGGCCCAGCAGCAATTTGGCCCCATGACAGGGGACGCCATTGGCCTCAGCAATGCGCAGATCGATGCGCTGGAAGATATTGTGGAACGATTCTCTACCGAGCCAGATCTCTTGCAGGCTCTGGCCGTGGCGCTGGTGTTGCAAGAAGTGGGCAAGCTGGCCCTGTATCTGGAAGACTACAGGGAATGGTCGAACAGAGTATCGCACGCCGAGGCAGGGGCCGACATCCTCAGAAAGGGAGATGTTCTCGAATCACTGGCTATCAGCGGCAGAGTGCGGCAGTTGACTATATTTCTCATTGAATACCACGGTCTCATTGGCCAGGTGATTCGGGGCGAGATCTCGCCTCTAGGGTTGGAGGCGGTCACCTCGCCGGGAGATGAGCTGCTCTTCGAAGCCTTTTTCCTCCATTCTGTCCTCGCTGCTGCAGCCTATAGAGAAGGTGTGCTGGTGGAAGATGTGCTCGACCGCTTTCAACGATTGCGGCAGGCAGGCTTGCAGGTGCTGCGAGGAGAGCTCAGCTGGAAATCCTATGTGGAGCACCTGATTGAACTGAAGGGGCGGACGCTGCTCACCGCAGCCGCCCAAAGTGAATTTAGCGACAGCCGTCTTTTTGCTTTGCCGCACTGGCTGCAGCTGCCAGATGATGAGGCCGGCAGGCGCACAAAGGGTGAAGATGTGGCAGCTGTGGAGCGTCTCTTTCGTATGGTAGGGCTTGCAGATGTTCATTTTATCGATGTGCAGATGCATTCTCTGGGCATGCCACTCAACTTCATTTACCACAAGAAGGGTCTGAAGACCACGGGACTGCGGAAGTTCGAAAGCGAACTCGGCCTTGCTGTGAAGGTATGCCAGGAGCTTGCTGCCCTCGGAGATGATTGCCGCCGGGGTTTGCTGCAGAAGCTCAGTCCCGGCCAGGATCTGCTGCGGATCTTTGGCTTCGAATACCTCTCCGGTCATCTGGAAGTTCGAGCCTGGCTCAAGCTTCTCATAATTTGTCTGCAGGCCATTGACAGGTATATGAAGAGGCCGCCCCATGTGCTCAACTTCCAGGAACTGAATCTGACCATTGACTTTCGGCACCAATTGCTCAGCGAGGAGCTCAACAGGCTGAGCCTGGAGAAGCTTCTGAGTGATGGCCGCCTGGTGGCCAGACTGAGGTCTGCCAAGACAGGGCTCATTCTGCGCTGCGATACAGAGCAGTCGGTGGTAACGGTCTTGTTCAAGGACCGCCTGGGCGTTGACAGAGTGCTGGCAAGACTGGCAGCTAGCAGAGATGCAGGGAGTCTCAAGAAACTGTACCACCGGGAACTCAAGAAACTCAGGAACATCGGCTACTTTACCGAGGACTATCAGAGGATGCTTAGCAGCACTTTTCATCAGCGCCTGCAGGAAATCGTAGCCCTGGCAATCAACGAAACCAGCGAAAAAATGGAGCAACAACAGGATTTTGTCAGCCTGGAGAAGCTTTTCAAGAAGCTCCTCAGGTTGGTGGAGGAAAACGGCTTCTCGGATGAACAGGCCCAGCTGGTGCGGGATATGTATGAGTTTCATCTGGACCGGTTGAGAAACAAGAGGTTGGAAGCACTGTATGGTAAGATCGACTGCTGCCAGTCGAAAGCGGACCTTTTCGCGCTGTGGCAGGAGAGCAAAGCTGAATTCATTCGCGATCGCCAGTACCTGGGCAGGGAATTCGAGAGGCTGGTCACAGAAAGATTCGATGAACGGTTCGCCTCCCTGTGAAATCGGCAGCAGATCTTTGGAATCAATCATTACTGATTCTGCCTTCAACTACCAATTCACGGGCAATTAGGCGGTATCCTGGCAACAAGTTAGCAGCCGAAGGCTTCAGCCAGCGCTGTCAATCCTGACCACCGATTCTTCCCTGGAAAATTTCCTAGAGGGCATCCTCAAGGTTGCATCAGCCATTATGCGTACCGACTGTCAATAAGCAACAATTGTAGTCAATTCCCTCGATTCCTCCGACGAGCCGTTTTTGGCTTCTGTTTATGTGCTCAACTAAATTATTAAAGAGCATCCCGGTATTCTCCAGAAGACGCAAGGACCGGGAGAGCGTGGAGCGGTTCGTTGCCGCGCTCGCGCCGGGCGATGTCGTCATATCGGGCGGTTGCCGGGGTGTGGATACCTGGGCCGTGGCTGCCGCGAGGGCCAGGGGTCTGGAGACCGTGGAACACCTGCCCGAGCTGAAAAACTGTCGCCGCCGGTGGGAGTACGCCGAAGCCTACTACGCCAGAAACAGGCTGATAGCGGATGGTTGCGACGTGCTCGTCGCCTTTGTTTCTGAAGACCGGAAGGGCGGCACGGAAAACGCCATAAGCCACGCCAGAAAGCTCGGCAAAAAGGTCGTCATAATGACTCCTCCCCCACCTCCTCCTCGTAGATCCAGACGATAGGAAGAACGAACCTTTCTTTGCCCAAAGCCGCGGCGCACTGCTCGATGGTGGTACCTGAGGTGGCCACGTCGTCTGCGAGTATGCAGGGCATAGCCGGGACGCCTTCCCTAAGGCTGACCTCTCCTCTTTCGGCAAAATGGCGGGGATGGCTGGACCGCTTTCTCGGGCGCTTCCTAAAGGCCTGAAAGAATTCGAGGCCAAGCTCGGCTGCCAGTCTTTCTGCGATCTCCGTGGCGAAGTGCTTGCCCGACCGTTTGCTCGAGGGCGGCGCCGTCACAAACGAGCCCGCCGGGTTCCGGACGAGTTGCAAAACCACCTCGGCCAACTCCCGGGCAATGGCGTCGAGCAGTTCTGGTTCGCAGCGTTTTTTCGCTTCCTTGAGCTTCTCGAGGTCTTCCTTCTTGGTACCTGCACGCCACTTCCTCACGCTCAGGAACCGGACGCTTCGCTTCTTGTTGAGCGTCGGCCGATAGACCAGATTGCCTAGCGGGCTCTCATTGCCGGTCCTGTCGCTTGAAGTTACTGGAGCCGAATCCCCACCAGGTGACGCACCGTTTCCAGCGCCCCTCCAGATTGAAAGCTCCTCCGGGTTCATCCCGGTGAGGGTGAGATCGATCTCCAGCTTTTCCAGTGAGGTGATCTCCAGGCGCAAGGCGTCTTCCAGCCAGCCGGTTGTGGCCGCCGCATTGTCGGCGATGCGAAAAGCACGCAGTTGCTCATCTGTCAAATGCTCGGCATTTACCGTCGGCACGAGCTTCATTCCCAGCTTCCGGGCCGCCAGCAGGCGACCTTCGCCGGCT